>SKWQ01000214.1 GCA_007128855.1 Balneolales bacterium | reverse complement strand
TAGCGGATGCCGTCTTTTTCGAACCGGAGGACGGACGAGGTGACCGAGATGCCGCGTTCCTGCTCGATGGCCATCCAGTCCGATGCTGCGTGCCGGGCGGCTTTTCGCTGCTTGATGGATCCGGCCTCGTGGATGGCCCCGCCATACAGCAACAGCTTCTCGGTAAGCGTGGTCTTACCGGCATCGGGATGGGAAATGATCGCGAAAGTGCGCCGCGAGGCCACTTCCCGTGCAATCCCCTCTTGCTGCGCAGAGCTGACATTCGTTTTTTCCATAGCCGTGTAATATACGGATAAAACCAGTAAATAGCACTCATTCAGCGATTCCAATCATTTTCCAATCTGTCGATTCCGATTGAATTTTGGCGGCCAATGTCCCATATTCCGTTCGAAATTGTTGCAGGTCAACCGAAGACTTGCTTCCAGCGCGACTTTTGATTGGCATGTGACCGTTCAGGATCGGTATTTTCCCATCTTCAACATCCTACTTCTAAATCATTACAGGGAATGGTTTCCACACTTACAACACTCGACTGGATGCTGGTGGCCGGCTATTTCGTGCTGTCGCTGAGCATCGCGTTCTATTTCTACCGCCGCGCCGGCCAAAACACCACCGAGTTCTTCCTGTCCGGACGCAACATGCCCTGGTGGATCATCGGCACCAGCATGGTCGCAACCACTTTTGCCGCCGACACCCCGCTGGCCGTCACCGAGATGGTCGCCGAGAACGGCATTGCCGGAAACTGGCTCTGGTGGAATTTCGTGATGGGCGGCATGCTCACCGTCTTCTTCTTCGCCCGCCTGTGGCGTCGCAGCGGTGTGCTCACCGACGTAGAGTTCATCGAACTGCGCTACAGCGGTCCGGAAGCCGCCTGGCTGCGCGGCATAAAGGCCATCTATTTCGGCCTGCTGATGAACTGCATCATCCTCGGGTGGGTCAGCCTGGCCATGGAATCCATTTTCAACGTGCTCTTCCCCGGCATGACCCTGTTCGGGCAGGAGTCGTTTTCCTTCATCGGCATCACCATCAGCGCCCCGCTGGCCCTGGTCGGATTCCTGATCATCTTCGTGGCGTTCTACTCCCTCATTTCCGGACTCTGGGGCGTAGCAGTGACCGACATCTTCCAGTTCGTGATCGCCCTCGGTGGTACCATCGTGCTGGCCGTATTCGCCGTGAACATCCCGGAAATCGGCGGCCTCTCCGGTCTCCAGGAAAAGCTGCCGGCGGAAACATTCAACTTCCTGCCCACGGTGGGACAGACCGCCGAAGGATTTGCCGTACTGACGCTCAGTGCCGGCGCCTTTGCCGCCTACTTCGGCGTGCAGTGGTGGTCGAGCTGGTATCCCGGCTCCGAGCCCGGCGGCGGCGGTTACGTGGCACAACGCATCATGAGCGCCAAGGACGAGAAGCACTCGCTGTTCGCCACCCTCTGGTTCAATATCGCCCACTACTGCCTGCGACCCTGGCCCTGGATCATCGTGGCACTGGTGTCGCTGGTCCTCTATCCGGACCTGACCGACTCGCGGGAAGGATTCGTCCTGGTGATGCGCGAAGTGCTGCCCCCGGGACTGCTCGGTCTGCTGTTCGCCGCGTTCCTGGCTGCGTTCACCAGCACGTTTGCCGCCCATCTCAACTGGGGCACCTCCTACCTGGTCAATGACTTCTGGCGTCGGTTCATCAAACCGGACGGCGACGAGCGCTACTACGTATTCGTTTCCCGCGTCATCACCGCCCTGCTTGCCATCACCGCGTTTTTCGTGACCACACAGCTCGATACCATCAAACAGGCGTGGGGGCTCGTACTTACCGCTTCCGGCGGACTCGGCCTGGTGCTCATACTGCGCTGGTACTGGTGGCGGATCAACGCCTGGAGCGAACTGGCCGCCTCCCTCACCCCCATCTTCCTGGTGATCCTGGTGCTTTTGGGCGTGCAGGTCCCCGGCATCACCGATCCCTTCCCGATGAACCTGTTCTACGTCGTGGGCATCACCACCGTGGTCTGGCTGCTGGTCACCTTCCTGACCAAGCCCACCGAAAGTGAAAAGCTGAGAAAGTTCTACCGTCGTGTGCGTCCGGGCGGACCCGGCTGGGGCCCGCAGAAAGAGCAGAACCCCGATGTGGAATCCGACGGTTCGCTCTGGCCGCTGCTGGGCAACTGGGCGGCAGGCGTAGTGCTGGTCTACATGGCCCTGTTCGGCTTCGGTCATTTCCTTTTCGGCAATTACGGCTATGCCCTGCTGTGTACCGTGGTCGGGGTGGCCGCCATCGGCGTGCTGTACTGGGATCTGAGCCGGCGCGGATTTGACACCATCATCGAACATGACGATCCGGGCACGGACGACGACGGCAATCCGTAAAGCGGGTAAGGCGACCGGAATCCCGGTCGCACATCCGCCACAACCCACTGCGAAGTGAGCCGCCGCAACACCGCTGGCCCCGGGAAGGCATCAGAAATCCGCAACCCGTCATTACGTATCTGGTTCCGGAACGTCGTATATTGACCGGTAAACCGATCACCGGACGCAATCTGATGCCGTGCACATTCCAGAACCCACATTATCCGTCATCTGTGTTTTTCGCAACCGAAAGGAGTGGGTAGAACCGACCCTCAAAGCGCTCTATTCCATCAAGCGCATCCCCTGCGAATTCATCATCATCGACGATGCCTCCACCGACGGCACTACGGAGGCCATCCGCTCGATCATCGAATATTACCAGCACGACCAGACCTATTTTTTCGAGCAGGAAGCTCCGCGTGGAAGGGGCAACTCCATGAACAACGCCATGGAACAAGTGCGGGGACGCATCCTCTGGATCCCGGAAAACCTGCACTCGATCGATCAGGACTGGCTTGCCGAATCCATCGATTCACTGACCTCGTCGAATGCGCACACGGCCATCGCCATGGAAGATCCGGTGCCCAAATCGCCGATGGACTGGCTGCACCTGCTGCAGAACGAACGGATGCCATACGACCGCAACTATCTGTTCGATCTCGGGAGGATGCGGTCCATCCGTAAATTCACCGACCCCCACTGGTCCACCCGCCACGCCACGGAGCTGGCGATCCGCCTGCTGGCCGACTCCGATCCCATCCCCGCAAAACTTTTCGCCAAAGGCGAAACACGGCGCATGGAAATGGACGATCGCAGCAAGAAGGAGTGCGTGCTGGCCATGTTGCGCATCCCCGAACTGTCGCTTTCCGGACAGGAGAAGGCCTTCCGCATGCTGCGTTCCTTCGGCCACACCGATACCGAGGAGGATGAAGGAAGCGCCGAGCCGCTCTACCAGGAGGCCCAGACCCTTTACAAGTCGGGCAACAGCGTGGCGGCCCTGGAAATCCTGAACCGGATCCTGGCGGCCGAACCGGACCACCGACGCGCCCGGATTTTCAAGATCCAGATCCTGGAGAAGATGCGCCGGTACGTGGAGGCGGCCGAACTAAAACATGGCTACGATCTCGCCCCCCCCCCCGGAGAACCGGAAGCAGAGAAGCCGGTGAAAGACGCGGACGAACCGGAGGAGCCCCCGGCCCAGGCACCGGAGACAGAAGAACCCGTGGCCGAAAAACCGGAGGAGGAACCCGTGGAAGAGGTTCCCGTTACGGTTGACCCGGAAGAGGACGAACCGGAGGAGGGGCAGCCGGTGGCGAAAAAAACTGATACCGGCAAGGAGCCGGAATCACAAGAAATTCCAGCAGATGAAAAAGCCGGTGACGGGATTCCTGAGGATGACGGGTTCATCATCGACCTGAGTGATGCCGGGCAAAAGGAAGAAGAGTCTGAGCCGGAAATTGCAGAATCGGAGGAAGTAGCAGAGAAAGAAGCGGCCGATGCTGATGCAGATGAAGAGCATGAGGAAGTAGATGAGATTAGGAAAGAGCCCGAACCGGAAACTGCAGATACGCCGGCAGAAACGGAAGAAGACGTACCAAAACCCATCTCCGTGTTTGGCGACGAGCTCAGCCGCCAGCCGGAGCTCACCATCATCATACCCACGGCCACCGTCCAGCGTCCGGCCCTCGAAGATTGCCTGACCTCCGTGTTCCGCCAGACCTCATCCACCCGTACCCGCATCCTTGTCATCGACAACGGCTCGGTCGACGATACGGCTGCCTTCCTGCGCAATCTTATGAGGGAGCGCCCCCAGCTCACGGTGCTCAGGAACGAGCAGAACCTCGGGTTCGCCGGTGCCGTCAACCAGGGGCTGGCAAAAGCGGGTGACGGATTCGTGATCGTCATGCACAACGACGTCATCCTGAGAAATCCCGTACCCGCCCGCCTTGCCCAAAAGCTGGACAAAAACCCGGACATCGGCCTGATTGTGCCGCGTACGGAGAGAAACACCTGGAACCCGGCACAGAGGAACGAGCATGTCGGCGACCAGCCGTTCACCGATACCGATACCGTCGACGGATACCTGATGGCGTTCCGCAACCAGAAGGGACTGACCATGGGCAGGGAGTACGGTCTCGCCTTTTTTGACGATGCCGACTTCTGCTGCCGTATGCAGAAAAAAGGGTATCGGACCGTGATCGACAACCGGGAGGAAGTGGTGCATCTCGGCGGCAAGACCACCGGCGACCTCGGTCTCTCGCGGTTCACCATGGCATACTGGAAGAACGCGGCGCAATTCCACAAGGAGTGGGACCTGGCACCGCGGTTCCCGGCGGACCAGACCCGCGTCGACCCGCTCCGTCAGTTCGTGGTGCTGGGCGGGCTCATCAACCCCTTCTATCCCGAAGAGCACCTGCTCAATCACTTCAACGAACTTTTCACCAGCGAACAGAAGACCCGTGTGCTGAAGACGGAGTTCCCGCCGGACGCCCTCAAGTCCATGCTCCGGCTCATGATGGCAGCAAACCAGCGCGATGTACTGCGCAAGCTGGAAGAGTACCTCGACCCGCTTCCACCCGACCGGCAGCTCTACTACGATCTCATCACGTTCTACTTTGACCGCACCATCTATTCCCGGTGCAAGCGGTATCTGGATAAACTGAAGGATGCGGACCTTCCCGTGTCGCTGGAGCTGTACCACCTCAAGATCGCCATCGGGGAGAAGGATTTCGCCCGTGCGGCCGGATTGCTCCGGGAGATGGTGGAGCGGTATCCAACCAATCCGGAAGTGCTCATCATCGCGGCCGAAATCCACCGGAGAAACGGCAACCGGGAACAGTCCGAGAAATTTACGACGCTGGCACGGACATTCAATCCGGCCGTCAGGGCCTGAGGCGTGCGTCAACCGCCGCCACTTTGCATGATGTAGCCCAACAGACGCTCCAGCTCCGCAACCCGCTCCGGATTGTCCTCCTTCTCAAAACTGTAGACGAGGTTCCGGACGGATCGTGCCAGGATGTCGCGCTCCGGGGCCCGCTCAAAATGGATGGGAAGCGGATCGATCCCGTGATTCCTGAGGAAATAGGAGCACTGGTCAATGCTCACCACCCGGCCCTTGTTGAACGGGTCTATGAGGGTCGACTGATTTTCCGACTCATATTTGATCAGGAAATGCATAGGCATGTTCACCCCGTAAAACGGAAGCTCCAGCCGGCGGGCCACGAACAGCATCACCATGCTAAGTGAGATGGGGATCCCCCTGCGCCGTTGCAGCACCTTGTGAAGGAAGGAGTTGCATGGGCTCATGTAGTCCGTGTCCGCTCCTTTGAAATACTCTTTCTCGAAAAAGAACGAGATAAACGTCTGCAACTGCTCTCCGGGGGTGAGTCCGGCATGGACCGACGGTTCCAGGCGGGCGGCCATTTTGTCGAGCTGGCGCCGGTACAGATCCGTTCGCAGCGTGGGGTTGTCAAGCCGGCACAGCAGCAACTGGCCACGCTCCAACTCTTCCAGGGATCCGATCCCGCCTTCGAGATACTCGATGAACTCCAGTTCGAACGAGGGGTAGGTGAGTTCGTGGATCAATTTGGAAATCATGCCCCTGAGCTTCGGATCGACCGACTGCTCCCGGTATTCATCGAGTATCGGGACACTGGACTCATCCAGCTGGGAGAGGCGTTCGTCCACTTTTTCCTTTACGAACGGGTCGGGATCATCCATCAGCATAAGCAATGCCCGGACCTCCTTGCGGCTGCTCGGTGCGGTAGCTGTCTTGTTGTAGGATGATACGTTCATGTGATGCAGTGGGATGTCGGGAAACAACGGGAACAGGATGGGAGCGCGTGCCCCCAACCGCGCCAGGGGTTCCTTATTTTATGTATTATGGGTAACATCCGGTCCGCTGGAATCGTTTAAATCATTTTGAGCTTACCGCTTCACCCGTTACCTTTGATATTCCCGAAACATGTCTATCCGAATCACATCCGAACATGGTTTTTCCCGCTGAAAACAGATGAAATTGCACGTTTATTCCGAAACCGGTCCTCTGGAAGCGGTGATCGTCCACACGCCCGGCAGAGAGGTATCGCTGGTCAATCCCGACCGGCGGGAGCAGCTGCTGTTCGATGACATCATCTTTGAGGCCGATGCGCGCCAGGAGCATCTGGACATGGTCGAGATCTTCCGCGCGGCCATGTCGGGCCTTGTTCCCGATACCGCCACCGGCCACGACAAAAGCGCCGTATCCAGCTCCGCTTCCGCCACTCCTGCCGGCAAGGTCTTCGAAATCTGCGACCTTGCACTGGAAACGCTGCAGCAGGAGCAGGCGCGCATTTTTTTCACCGACGAGCTGATCCGCTCCCTGCCCGGGACCAACATCCGCCTGCTGCGCGAGGAGCTGCTCCGGCTCGACACCGGATCCCTGCTGGAGTTCATCGTCACCGGCGTGACCCCCGCCCTGCCCCGCTTTTCGCTGGACCCCGCCCCCAACCTGTTCTTCACCCGCGACCTGGCCGCCGTCGTCAACGAGTGCATCATCCTCTCCCGCGCTGCCAAACCCGCGCGCGTGCGCGAATTCCTGCTCATGGAGACCATCGCGCGGTTCCATCCCCTGTTCGCATCCATCCGGAAAAACATCATCCACATCGGTGAGCAGGACAGCGTGGAGGGCGGCGACATCCTGGTGGCCTCACCGGAGCTCGTGCTGGTAGGCATCAGCGAACGCACCACGTTCAGCGGTCTCATGAGCATCACCGAAAAACTGCTCAACCACCGCGTGCGCCATGTGGTCGCCGTGGACATGCCCAAACAGCGGGCATCCATGCACCTGGACACCATTTTTACCTTTGCCAGCCCGGACGAATGCATCGCTTTCCCGCCCGCCATCATCGACCGCACCAACAACATCACGGTCTTTTCGCAGGTGGATGGGCGCATTGCCGTATCCCGCGGCGAATCGCTGAAGAAAACGCTCGAAAAGCTGCTTGACCGGCCCATGACCTTCATCAAATGCGGCGGTGAGGATCTGGTCAGCCAGGTCCGCGAGCAGTGGACCGACGGGGCCAACGTCTTTGCCCTGGCACCCGGCGTGATCGTCGGGTACGAACGCAACACCCGCACGTTCCGGGAGCTCGAACGGCACGGCTATGAGATTATCCTGCAGGATGAATTCCTCCGTCGCTGGAAAGATACGCCGTTCCGTCCCGCCCCCGGCGAAAAATACGCCATCACATTCCAGGGCAACGAACTGTGCCGCGGACGGGGAGGGGCCCGATGCATGACCCTTCCCATCATACGCCGGGAGGAGCCGTCTTGAATCACGACCTCGGCAAACGTGTCATCTTCCGGCATTCCCTGCTTTTCTTTCTGACCTTCCTGTCGGCATCGCTGACCGGTGCGCTGTTCGTGGGCCACACCGCAGGCATTCCGGACGATTTTGAGCTGTTTTCGGGCGACGGTTTCCATTTCTACATGGACATGGTACTGTGGGAGGGCGTCCTGTTCGCCTCACTGCTGCTTGGTTTCCTCGCGGTGCACGAATTCGGACACTACTTTGCCGCGGTCCGTCACCGCATCAGTGCATCCCTGCCCTATTTCATCCCGTTCCCCATCTCACCCATCGGTACGCTCGGGGCGGTCATCCGCATCCGCAGCCAGATATACAACAGCCGACACATGTTCGATGTGGGGGCGGCCGGACCCGTTGCCGGGTTCATCGCGGCGCTGCTCATCCTCCTTTACGGCTTTGCGACCCTGCCCGAACCCGACTACATGCAGAACTTTGCCGGACACGAACTGCTCAACGAGTACATCGAAAAACACGACTCCTTTCCCGATGAGCCCATCTCGGATACCGGCAACCGCGATCCCGACGTGATGGTCCTCGGCAACACCCTGCTCTTCTCGGCCATCGCCTCTTTCTTCGACGACGTGCCGCCCATGTGGGAGCTCTACCACTATCCCTTCCTTTTCGCCGGCTGGCTCGGGCTCTTCTTCACCGCACTCAATCTCCTTCCGGTGGGCCAGCTCGACGGCGGGCATATCCTGTACACGCTCATCGGCTACCGCCGGCACCGGCTGGTGGCCCGCGGCTTCTTCCTGGTGGTGATGGTCCTGGCCGGACTCGGGGCCATCCCCCTTATCCAGACCATTCTGATGGATACCGATGTTCCGCTCACACTCACATCGTGGCTCATCTGGGCGCTTATCTCCCTGGTACTCGTCGGCCGCGGTTTCGGGATGGATGCGGCCTGGGTATTCGGCGGCTGGGTGTTCGTGATGCTGGCGGACCTGCTGCTGCTGGCGCTTTTCGACCCCTCCGTTTTCTCCGGTTTCACGATATGGATTTTTTGGGCGCTTTTCATTGTTTTCCTCGTGAAGATCGAGCATCCGCCGGTTGCCCTTGAGGAACCGCTGACACCCGGAAGAAAGGTACTCGGGTGGATCTGCATGGTCATTTTCCTGCTGTGCATCAGTCCGAACCCGATCTATTTCACCTGATCCGGGACTAATAACACCTGACTCAATCACTAAATTTTCATGACAACCGTTTTTCACGATTACTTCACCGGCATTGCCCGGAGCCTGACCGGTACCCGCCGGCACATGCCGGTCATGATGCTATTGATGCTCCTTGCGCTTCCGCTGCTCGCCGTTTCCTGTTCCGATCCGGAACCGCAGACACTGGAGGCGAAGGTGGCCGACCTGATGGATCAAAACGAATATGAAGCGGCGCTTGAGATGCTGGCAGGTGCGGACGATGATCCGGCCAGAATCGAGGCACTCCGCATCCAGGTCCACCTGGCCTACGCCAACTACCTCACGCACGAGGCGGATCACCTGGCCATGGGAGCGCGTATGGCCACGGCGCTGCGCCACTTCCGGCGCGTAGCCGAGCTGGATCCGGGCAACTCGCAGGCCCAGACCCACATTGAGCTGATCGAGGGCATCTACGAACAGATGGGACGTGATATCCCGGAGGGCGTCGCCGAGTGATATATCCCGTAAGTAACTGGGTGGACAATGCCCGGAGACCCGTTGCGGATGAGGCCACCGGATGGGCAGTCCGGACAGATGGGCAGGGGCAGTCCGGACAGATGGGCACCGGACGATCGCTTCACCGGTGAACGGGCCCACCGATTGACGGCGGGATTGCGTATCTTGAGACGGGAAGGATTCGCGGAAAATGGCACCGGCCGGACCGGCACCTGCAACAACCGCATCCAACATTGAGCAAACAGGAACCCAAACAGGCAGTACAAATAACGTGGCAGCGAAGAAAGAGCAAAAACCCGGCACACCGTCCATCACCAACAGGAAGGCACGGCACGAATTTACGATCGAGGACTCCTTCGAGGTCGGCATTGTGCTGACCGGAACCGAGGTCAAGTCGCTGCGCCAGGGCAATGCCAGTTTCGGGGATGCCTTCGCCTACATGAAATCCGGCGAGGTGTGGCTCAAGGAATTTTACATCAAGCCGTTTGAGCATGGTTCGTACAACAACCACGATCCGCGCCGGGAGCGTAAGCTGCTGCTCAAGCGGGACGAAATCCGCAAGATCGACCGGGCGGTCGCACAAAAAGGGGTGACGCTGGTACCGCTGAAACTCTATTTCACGCGCGGATTGGCCAAGCTGGAACTGGGGCTCGCCAAGGGCAAGCGAAAATACGACAAGCGGGCCTCTATTGCGGCCAAGGATGAGAAGAGAGACAGGGACCGCGAGATCAAGCGTGCGAAGATGAGCGGGATATGACCCGCCGATCGTGACCGGACGGGTTTCCCTGTTTTAAAAAAAAGGAGCAGGATTGCCTGTAAGCCGAATTTTGTAACCTGTCCCGCCGAAGCGGAACAAGCCGGTAACCATTTGTCTGGTCTCACCATTGCTGATGAGATCTAGCGGCCTACCCGACAGTATCGTGGCGGACGACACACTGCCTTACTTGGCCTTGCACCCCGCGGGGTTTACCTTGCCCCGTGCTGTTACCAGTACGGGCGGTGAGCTCTTACCTCGCCTTTTCACCCTTACTCCGGCGAACCGGAGCGGTCTGTTTTCTGTGGCACTTTCCATGTCCCGCAAGCGGAACTCCCCGGGTTTCCCGGGGCGCGGTGTCCGCAGGTGTTCGGACTTTCCTCCCCTGCCGCACGGCGGACCGTGAAGGCAGGAGCGGTTACCCGGCAATCCTGTCCGTAAGCATAACGGACAAAAAAACGGTTGCGTACGTTGACGGTCGGGAGCGCAGTATCGTTGTGGTCCCGGCCGGGGCGATGCCCCTCCGCCGGGCGGATATCAATTCGGTTCCGGACCGGTTCAATAAAAGATCAGTTGAAGTTCAGCTGTTTGCGGGCTTCCTCAAAAAAGCTGGGATCCACCACAATGCGGCCGGAGTTTTCATCGAAGATGATCTTGTTTTTCCTTCTGACCTCAACCTGCACCTGGGGAGGCAGCATCATGCCGAGACTTGAGCCCTTCTCCATGGCAACCACGGCCATGCCGTTGTTGAGCCCCTTGCGGAGCCGCTCATAGCTGCGAAGATAGCGGGCTTCCAGATTCTTTACCGCCTCTTCCCTTTTCTGGATGAGCTCATCTTCCTCCTTCCTGGTGCTTTCGATCAGTTTGTCCAGATTGCCCTTCTTGTCATCGAGCAGCTTGCGTGTTTCTTCCAGCGTTGCTTCGCTCTCCTCGACGGACTTCTCGAGTTCATCCTTCTGCAGGGCGATCTCCTCGAGGCGGGACTGGGCGTTTTCCTTGATCTGCTTCTGGGTTTCGATCTCCTTGGTCAGGGCATCGTACTCACGGTTGTTGCGGACGGTCAGCTGCTGTTCCTCGTATTTCGCAACGAGATTGTCCGCCTCCGTGATCTCCAGTTCCAGGTTGGAATTCTCAAGAGTCAGGTCCTTGATTTCCGCTTTGGAGCGCTTGATGCGGGCCTCGAGCCGGGTGATCTCGGTTTCAATGTCCAGGATCTCTTCCGGCAGGTCGCCGCGCATCCGCTTCAACTCGTCAATCCGGTTGTCAATATACTGCAGGTTGGTCAGGTTTTGAAGTACGTCTACCATATGTGTGCTTGTGCTGTTTACTTCATTCTTTGGGGTTGTTCTTTAAAAACATACTGGACCGGATTGGTGTTCACGCCGGTAGGGCGTACATCCAGTTCCGGAAAACGATCGCTGAGCCGGTCGCACAGTGCCTTCACTACCGGCACCTCGCTCTCATAATGTCCCGCATCCACCAGCAGGAACGAATCGGATCCGTTAAAAAATTCGTGGTATTTCAGGTCGGCGGTAACGTAGGCATCGGCGCCCAGGGCGAGGGCCTCTTCTGCCAAAAACGAACCGGCACCGCCGCATACGGCCACCTTGCGGACCTTTGCAGGGGAACCGGAACAGCGCAGCCCGCTGCTTCCGAGAGTTTCGGCCACCCGGTTCAGAAAAGCAGGCACTTCCATCGGTTCCGGAAGCATACCAATAGCACCGAAACCGGACTGCCTGTTGCCGTTGCGCACCGGTTCCTCCTCTGTTTTCAAAAAATGCACGTCGATCAGCCCGAGGCGGTCCGCCAGCACAAATGAGACCCCGCCGGGGGCGGCATCCAGGTTCGTGTGGGCGGCAATCAGGTTGATGTCGTTTTTGATCAGACGGAAGATGAGCGATCCGGTGGTGTCTGACGAGGTGATGCGGGAGAGCTTCCGGAAAATAAGCGGGTGGTGCGCCACAATGAGATCGGCTTTCAAAGCGATGGCCTCATCCACCACTTCCGGGGTCACGTCCAGGCAGGCAAGGACGGTGCTGACTTTCTGCTTTTCATTTCCTACCAACAATCCAACGTTATCGTATTCGAGCTTGGTGCTTTGTGGTGCCCAGTCTTCCAGAAACTCGAGGATATGGTGGTTGGTGTAACTCATATTCCCGATGAGCAGCCCCCTGTCTGCTCGAATGCTATGCCGGCGTAGGCAGGGTCGTATCTGTAAATGGTGTCTCTGTTTCGATACACGATATTGGACGCTTTCAGCATTTTTAGTCAGAAGAGTAATATATCATTTTTTACGGTCAATTAAAAGTCTTTCCTTTTCTTATCTTGCTCCCCCTAAAAACGTATCTTGGTAAATAATCGTACCCCTCACCCTCAAACCGACCTGCCCGTGATCCGCAAAAATCTCTCGATGCTGGAGGAAATCATCGCCGGAATCTGTGAAAAATGCGGCCGTGACCCGAAGGAAATAAAGTTGGTGGCCGTCACCAAGACCCATCCCGAAGAGGTCATTATGGAGGCCTACGGCGAGGATTTGCGGGATTTCGGCGAGAACAAGGTGCAGGAGCTGGTGCCCAAGATGTCCGCCCTTCCCGATGATATCGTCTGGCACATGGTCGGGACCATCCAGACCAACAAGATCAAGGACCTGGTGGGACGGGTCAATTGGATCCACTCCATCTCCAAGGTGAAATACCTGAAAGAGCTGGAGAAGCGCGCCGCGCGGGTCGACAGGGTCATCCGCGTGCTCATCCAGGTCAACATCAGCGGCGAAGACCAGAAAAGCGGGTGCGAGCCGGAGCAGCTTCCGGAAATTTTGCAGTATGCGGCCGGATTGAAACATGTGACCGTGCACGGATTCATGGGCATGGCCGCGCTTACGGCCGACCGCGACCAGATCCGCCAGCAGTTTCGCATGCTCCGCCGTCTGCGCGACGAGCACCGGAAACACGAGACCGAAACCGTCCGGCTGGACGAGCTTTCGATGGGCATGAGCGGGGATTACGACATTGCCATTGAGGAGGGGGCGACCATGATCCGGCTGGGGACCAGTATTTTCGGAAGCCGTGATTATAATGTGTAACCGTTGGCCGGATCTTTCCGTATGATCGCAGTATCAGCTGTTGCTATGATGGCAGCGCCACCTGTTGTTGACCCGGCAGCCACACAATCCACAATTCTTATTTCATCCGATCATGACACCATTATTCTTGCAATTCTCACAGGACCTCCTGGTTCCGATCGTAGCCATCATTGCCGTGTTCGGAGTCGGCGGTTTCATCGTCCTGAAAATCATACAGCTCATCCGCGATGCCGTCCTTTCGCGTCGCGCGCCTGTGCAGAGCGATGCCATCTTCAGGAAACTCCAGGAATACGAGCAGCGCCACGAGCAGCTGGTCAAGCGGGTCCAGAACCTGGAAACAATTATTGTGGATGCGGACCTCGGCAACGTCGACGCGGACAAAATGTCCGGTCAGGAGGAAGGTGACCGGTCTTTGAAAAACAAGCTGCGCTGATTAATCCGGTCCCGCTTCTCCGGACGGTTAAAGTCCGGCTTGGTGTTGTATTGCTGCACATACACCCGTAAATTGGGTATTGAACCCAAGCCGGAGTACCACCATGAGATTATCAGCACTGGAGATCAAGCAGCAGAATTTTGCCAAATCATTGCGCGGCTATGATACAGCGGAGGTGCAATCCTTCCTGAACCTCGTTTCAAACGAGTGGGAGCACCTGTCCAATCGCAGCAGGGACCAGGAGAGGGAGATCCAGCGGCTCACCGAAAAGCTGCAGCACTACCAGAAGGTGGAAGAGGCGCTGCATGAGACGTTGCAGGCCGCCAAGGAGTCGGCCGAACAGCGCATCAACAGTTCCAAGCAGGAGGCCCAGAACCGTATCGCCAAGGCCGAACTGGAGGCCGAAAAGATTGTCCGGGGCGCCCAGCAGGAGCGTCAGTCCATCCGCCAGAGCATCCAGCGCCTGCTGGAAAGGCGGCACGAGATCATCCGGGGCATGGGATCCTATCTGGAACTGGCAACCGAATCACTCGAGTCATTCCGCCGCGACGACAACGCTACCTTCTCACTGCCCAACGAAGATGGCAAGGAAGTTGCCGAAGCTAAAAACGGAACCGGCAAGGAAGAACCGAAAAAGAAATCAAAAACGACGTCACCCGTGCCGGGCGCCGAGGATCTCGACGATCTGATCGACGGCCTGGACGACTAAACACAGGACTATGCCAGATTTAGAAACCGTGCAGGAGTTTCGCGACAAGCGGACAGAGGCCCTTGCATACCTGGAGAAAGAAACGGACATCAAACCTGAATTCTTCATCATCCTTGGGACCGGACTTGGGCGCCTGGCCGAGGAGATCGATGTAACCAAAGCCATATCCTACGACGATATTCCGCATTTCCCTGTTTCAACGGTCGAGAGCCATCACGGCCGGCTGCTTTTCGGAACGCTGAGCGGCAAGAAAGTGGTGGCCATGCAGGGCCGATTCCACTACTACGAAGGGTACACCATGCAGCAGATCGTGTTCCCGGTCCGCGTTGCCCACGCCATGGGCGCCCGGACGCTCCTGGTTTCCAACGCCTGCGGCGGCATGAACCCGTTGTACCGCCGGGGCGACATCATGTGCATCACCGACCACATCAACCTGCTCGGCGACAACCCCCTTATCGGTCCCAATGACGAGGAGCTGGGAGTCCGCTTTCCCGACATGAGCGAGCCCTACTCGGCCGACCTGATCGCCCTTGCGGAGAACGTGGCCCTTGAAAACAACATCCGGATGCATCAGGGGGTCTACGCATCCGTTCCCGGACCCACACTTGAAACCCGGGCCGAGTACCGCTTCCTGCGGCTGATCGGGGCCGATGTCGTCGGCATGAGCACCATCCCCGAAGTGATCGCCGCCGTGCATATGAGTATGAAAGTTCTCGGCATTTCCGTCATTACCGATGAGTGCTTCCCCGATGCGCTTGAGCCGGTGAAAATGGAGGATATCCTCGCAGCAGCGGATTTGGCCGAGCCGAAGATGACGCAGGTGATGAAAGGGGTGCTGAAGGAGCTGTGACATCCCCGACGAACTCCGCGCCACCGCCTTCAGATCATTTACAGGCCCTGTTTTTTCAGGCGAAAATAAACCGGCAAACCGTCTCGTTTCTATTGCGTACTTTGCAGCAGACAGATTCAATCGAAACCCGACATGTACCCTTCCGACGACCACAACATCTGGGATGAGCACCAGTGGGAATCTCACATAAACGAGATGACCCGGAGACACGAGCATCTGCGCGATCTGATGGAATCCGGTCCCGCCGGCTATCCGCGCTGGCTTACCCACATCAGGGATTTTCCCACCAAGCTGGATGCCGTGGACGCGTACATCGAAGAGGAGCTGCTCCTGGAGGAAGCCTACTTCCCGTTTGAGGATGACGAGGAGGAAGACGACGATGTGGATGATATCCTTTTTCGGGATGATGACCAGGCCGATGACTGGGATCCCGACGAGGATGGCGATGTCTTCGATGAGCCGGGCGAAGGAGAGGATGTGTTCGGCGACGACGACGACGAGGAGGAAGACCTGGAAAGCATCTTCGAGGAGATCTTTGAGGAGGAGGCCGGGGATGAACTCACCTATGACTATGCATCCCTCGAAAATATTGCCATCTATACGGATGCGCGTGACCTTGCAGCCGACCTGCTCATTTTCAACGACAGCAAGCCGCACTACATGGACCACCCGGGTTTCATCCACCTGGTCTCAGAGATCCTGCTGATCAGCACGAAATTGGCGGCGGCCTACTCCATGGGATTCGACGTCGAAGTACTCGGAGCCAATATCGCCTACTGCAAAAAAGCACTCGAAAGAGCCAACCTCACTCTGTTGCACCTGCAGGGCCTGCGTGAGAACCCGCTTGGCCGCGACGACTATTTTGAGCTCCATCGCCGCCTGTTTGAACTCCGCAACAATATCGCGGTGCACGTTCAGGAAACACGGGACTTTTTCAAGAACCAACTCTGATTTCCAGTCAGCGCTGCCCGCCTTCCCTTGCCCTGGATTGCCAACTCCTGACTTTACCTGTCTGCTCTTGCCTTTAGTTGACTTGCAACACCTGCGGTTTCTTGTCTCCCAACTCCCCCCTTTGACTCTCAAATTCCAGCCGGAATAGCCCTTATGTGCTATTTGCCATAAAGATGAGCTTTACGGTCCTGACGGATGCAAGGAATCCTGCTCACGGTACTCTCACATTGTGAACACTGCAATCCGTGAACTTCGATCTGCTTACGTCCAGGCATGTCAGCAACCAGCAGGCTTCCTTTCCACCCCGGTGGATACCCACTTTTACGCATAGCCCTGCTCTATGCTGCGGGGATTGCCGCGGGACGTGCACTGGTACCTGCCGATCCGCACTTCGCGCTGCCATGGCTCTTTTTCACAGTGTCAGCTGGTGTGCTGTTCTGTGCGCTTGTACCGCCCATGGCGGACCGGATCCCAGGTGGACGCCCCCTGCGCCACTATGGTATGCCCGTCATCTATCTGTCGTGCATTATAGGGTTCGGGATGCTGCAATCCATCCGCCACCACGTCCCGGCCAAACCGGATGAGTTGCTTCTGCGGCATTTCGATCCGGAGACGATGGTCTTTTACGGAAAGGTGCAGTCGGACCGCGCCACCCGCTCCGGAAACCGGATGATGACCGTGACCGTCGACTCGGTGTCGCTGGACGGCCTCCTGACATGGAAACGCCCTTTTGATGCCGAGATGCTGGTACGGTCGGACACGCTCCGGGGCATCGCCGGTTCGCGGCTGCATTTCCGGGGCGACCTGCAACCGCCCCCACGTCCGCGCAACCCCAATCAGTTTGACTACGCGGCTTTTCTTGCGCGGCGTGGCATCCACTCCCAGATATTCGTATCAGAAATCCTTCACCACGACCCCGAGGGCGACCCGTCGTTCTGGGTGCACCGGCAGATCCTGATGCGCTCATCCATAGACCGGCTTTATTCTGAAACCAATGCCGGACTTGCACGTGCCATCATCCTTGGTGACCGGTCCGATCTCGATCCGGAACTGCGGACCGGATTCTCCAGGGCCGGCCTGGCACATCTGATGGCCGTATCCGGCATGCATGTCGGCTTCATTCTCCTGCCTGTCTGGTTTGTGCTGCCATGGTTCCGGAGGACCCCGGCACTGCGCCTGACAGGCCTTCTCCTGGGCGGCGCCCTCCTGCTGTTCTATGCAGGTGTCACCGGTTTCTCGGTTTCCGTCTCAAGGGCATCCCTCATGGCCTTTTTCATGATGCTGGCCCGGCTGTTCCACAAGCCCGGGACCTCCATGAACATCCTCGGGGCGGCAGCCCTGCTGCTGCTGCTCCGCGACCCCCTGATGCTGTTCGATGTCGGCTTTCAGCTGTCATTTCTGGCAGTGATCATCATTCTCACCACCCTTCCCGGCACGCGCTACATGCTTCCGCCCAACCACAGGTATCGCAAAACAGGCGCACTCTTTCAGTTCGTGATGGTCAGCGTGCTTGTCCAGGGCGGCCTCTATCCCCTGCTCATCCACTATTTCAATGAATTTTCGATCGCCGGACCGCTGAGCAACACCATCGCCGTCCCCTTTGTCCAGTTCATGTTTCTGTGGACCATTCTGTGCCTTGGCATCTCGTTCGTCCATCCCGTCGCGGCTGAAATAGCCAACATTCCGGGGGATCTCATCCTGACGGGTCTGACCGGATATGTGGCACGGGTCGGATCCCACCCGGCATCATGGATCGAGGGCACCCTTCCCGGCCGCTGGCTGTACGGTGCCTGGTTCTTCGGCACGGCACTCCTGGCCGGTTTGCGCATGCCTGCACTGCGGTTCAAAATGGCCGGCGGATTACTGATCTGCCTGGTCATGCTGCAATCCGTCCACCTTTACGGCAAACTCCGGACCCCCGTGCTGGAGGTGACTTTTTTTGATGTCGGACAAGGGGATGCCGTGCTGCTCCAAACGCCCGGCGGGAATCACTATCTGTACGATGTCGGTGCCTGGTCGCCGGGATCCGACTCAGCCGAACGCACGATCCTCCCGGAGCTGAAAGCCATGGGGATCCGGCGGCTGGATGGCGTGATCCTGTCTCACCCGCACGCAGATCACATCGGCGGCATCGTCAGTCTGATGCACCACATCCCCATCGATACCATCTACCAATCGCCCGTGCCATATGATACCCGCTTGTACCATCGCTACATGTCCCTGGCTGTCGAGATGGGCATTCCGGTGCGGCTTCTTGCAACAGGGGATGTCATCGACACCGACCGCTCCATGCCCATACTGGTACTGGCTCCTTCGGCCGGAATCAGGGCATCGGACCCCAACAACCAATCCGTCGTGCTCATGGTGATGTACGGCGATTCCCGGCTCCTGCTTACAGGCGATGCCGAGGAGGAGTCGGAGGAGTTCCTGGTCGGGCAGTTCGGCCCGTTCCTGCGGGCGGATCTGCTGAAGGTGGGGCATCATGCCAGCAAAACCAGTTCCACCGCTCCGTTTCTTGAGAAGGTCAGCGCTTCCAGGGCCGTGGCTTCCCTGGGATTGCGCAACAGGTACCATCATCCGCATACCGAGGCCACGCAACGCCTGTGGAGCGCCGGAACCCGAACCCGTTTTACCAGCCTGGAAGGTGCGGTCATCTACCGAACCGACGGGACCGGATTCACCCGCGTCCCCTGGCGGCCCGACACGGCAAGTATCACACTGCCGGACAACATGCCGCTGCCTGTTTCGTTTGCACTCCCTGAATGAGCTTCTGCCGGAAACGCCGGGTGATCTCTTTCTGTTATGGTTACCCGAAAACATCCACCAATCATAAATTCCTGACCGCGCAGAACGCGACCCATCCGCATCATGGACAGCTACATACAGATTATCGTTTTCTTTGCCATCCTGTTTTCCGTTTTCGGTTTCATTCAGTGGTATGTCATCAGGTCATATATCAGATGGCTTGCCCGGACTGTATCGGCACATGAATTCCACAGATTCCGTGCAGCCGGACTCATAATCTTTGCCTTTGCCAACATACTCTTCATCCTCCGCTTCCCTTCCACGGAACTGGGGTGGTATCAGCATCCGCTCTTCCAGGCCCTGGTCATCTATCCGGGCGGTATCTTTTTCGGGGCGGTCGTTCTCGCATTTCTGGCACTGCTTCTGATCAACGGAAGCACCGCCCTCGTCAGGGTTTTCCGGCTACTGCCGTGGTCTCCTTCCAATTCTGTGACCGAAACCGGTACCCCTGTGACCAATATCGGTACTCCTGCGACCAGTACCGGTACCCCTGCGACCAATATCGGTACCCCTGCGATAGGCCATACTGTGGCTGTCCAGCCAGCGTCTGACCGACCCTTCACCAATTCCATTGTGCCTTCGGTCAGCGGACTCAGCCGCCGGCAGTTCCTGAGAACGGCCGGCACGGCCATGATCACCGCACCCGTTGCCTTAACCATCGGCGCCTCGGCTGCCACGGCCCATGATTATCAGATAAACAAGTTGCGGCTGCACTATCCCGGGCTGCCATCCGGGCTCAACGGCCTGCGCATCGTCCAGCTGAGTGACATCCATTCCGGCATTTACATGACGGAACAACAGATGCGGGATATTTTCCACCTGGTCAACGAACAGCAGCCCGACCTGGTCGCCATTACCGGTGATTTTGTGGACAATTCACCTTCGGAAATACCGGCACTTTACCGCGCCATTGCCGACCTGAAGGCCGAATACGGTGTCTTCGGTTGCCTCGGGAACCACGATCACTATGCATCGGCACCCATGGTGTCCTCGGCGCTGCGACAACAGGGCGTGCAGGTGCTGACAAACGGTTCCCGGACGCTGCGCATCAACGGCGAGTCGCTGACCCTTCTCGGGGTGGATGATATCGAGTCCGGGTCAACCAACACGGCCCGGATGGATCAGGCAGCCCAATGGCTTCCTCAGGATGGATTCCGCGTGCTGCTGTCTCACCGTCCCGACCTTTTTGACGACGCGCGGAACCGCGGCGTAGACCTGACCCTTTCCGGACACACGCACGGCGGACAGATCGGATTTGAAGTGATGGGAGTACCGTTCTATCCGATCCATCTCTTCCATGACTATGCCAAGGGGCTGTATGAGATTGGCGAACACAAGCTCTATGTGAACGTGGGGATCGGAATGGTGGGTGTTCCGGTGCGGCTGGTGCGGCCGGAGCTCACCGTGATAGAGCTCACGAACCGGGCATGACGGTAAAATCCCCTATTTGAGCAGCATCAGCTTGTGGGAATCGGCGCTGCCGCCGGCGGTCATCCTGAGGATATAGATCCCGCTGGATAGGTTGCCTGCTTCGAAGAGCACATCCTGTTTGCCGGCCTGGCGGTTCTCATCCATCAGCGTCATGACCCTGCGTCCCAGGATGTCGTACACCTCCACCCGGACCCTCACATCGCCTTCCACGCTGGACGGGATATTGAACAGGACCAATGTCTCATTGTTGAACGGATTGGGGTAGTTGTAGAGCAGTTCGAAACGCTCCGAGACAGGCTGCTTGGGCTGGTGTTCGTCAAGGGGCACACGGCTGAGCACCCTGGCGGTCATGACCAGGTTCTTGTTGTCATTGTCCCTGTCGTTATTGGCAGTGCCCAGAAGCCGCGACCAGCCGTTCAGGTTGCCGGTGGACGGGTCGTATCCACCCAGCAGGGAACGTACCGGGTAGTAGTTGTTGTCCGATTTGTCATTGGAACCCTGGTCAAAAGCCAACAGAAGCTGGGCGTCTTCGGATTCATCGACGATCCGATAATAGAAATGGTAGTTGGTGTCGGCCTCCAGGTTGATCTCATCCGCCGTGAAATCGACCGAATTCGATCCCGGTCTGAGATTTTCGAAATCAATCTCGCGGAATGCGATCGCCTCGTTCGGGACGAAGATGGCGTCCGCTGCCTGTCCGCTGCTGAGCCGGGAATCCGTGAGGATCACCTGCAGGGTACCGGTGCCTACGACCGATTCGGACGTGTGCCACAGGGTGAAATCCACACCCTGGAGCACCCCTTCGTACCGGGGATCGATCCGGACTGCCACGCCACGGAACACGGTCTCCGCAGAGAAATTCAGTGGAAACGGCACATAGCCGGCCGTGGGTTTTACAGCATACGAGATATCCACGACCCGAAGTTCGCTCGGGATCCATTCCGCCGAGTAGGTGAACTGCCTGCTGCCGAAACTGCTGACCGACTGCACCACCGTATTGACAGAGACGAGCACCACCGAACGGAACATGCCGTCGCGGTCAAAGTTGCTGCCGTTCAACCGGATGACTTCCGGTGGACCGGATGCGCCATCCTCATCCACAATCACATAATGGATGATTTCCGAAGAGGAATTGACGCTGATGGACAAATCCTGCACATTCCGCCACTCGGTGTATTTGGCGCCGCCGTAGCGCAGGGATACCGGCTCGTTGCGCACCCACGAGCGCTCTTCGTCGCCGTAGCGCCGGCCGGGTGTGTTGGCGCGGACCCCGGCCTGCTGCGGGAGGGTGTACCCGTACCGGCCGTCACCGATCTGCGTGTTGTTCAGCCAGTTCGCGACGTAAAAATCGGCCAGCACATCGCGGAATTCCAATCCGCTGCCGGCGCTGTTGAGGATGTTCTGGTACTGCACCCAGGGATTGCCCGAGCCGCTCTGAGTCAGGCGTCCGACCGCATCCACCCCGACGCGTTCGTACAGATAGCTGTGGAAGAGCTGGGCACGCTGGTAATCATTGAGCACTGCCTGCTCCCCGCGGCGCCAGCGCAAAAAACCGTCTGCGCTTTGGGTCTCGACATGGCCGCTCACTTCGTCCGGGTCGTTGAGGAAGGTCATGGAACGGGCGTTGAAGCCGTTGAAAATCTCCGCTGCCTCCGACTGGCCTTCGTCCAGGAACGTGATGAGATTGCCGCGTCCGGCCTGGATAAGATGCTGGAATTCATGGGCAACCGTGCTGAGCGGACGGTTGGGGTTGGCTGGCTGATCATCCGTATAGATACCCGGATAGGAATTGATGTAGAGGATGGCGGCCTGGTTGCTGTTCCGGTTCACGGTGCGCGGCGCCAGGTCGGCCGGGTTGAAAAAGCCGGCTGTGAAACCTCCGCCCCCGTCGGGATCCCAGCCGTCATTCAGGTTGGAGATCAGCACTTTGACGACACCCGTGCCATCCGGATCCGGGACCAGGTCCGGATTCCCCAGGGCGAAAATGTCGATGTTGTTGAGAATGATCCCCTGGTCAGGGTTCACCGAATTAGGCGGGGTGCGGTCCTCCAGCGCCTCCATCATGGCATCGACTACGTTGTCATCGATTTTACCCGGGCCATACTCTTCCTGCTCCACCCAGATCTCCGACTTTTCTCCCACAGCCCGCAGCACAAACTGGATCTCGTCGTACACTGCGGATCCCGGCTCGCTCTCCTCGATGCTGTATACGAAAAATTTGCGGGTGTCGCCAACATTATAGGTGACCGTCTGTGCCATCACCTCCAGGGCTTCCGGTGCTTCCTCCCTCAGGCGCAGATAGGCCTCATACGCTTCTCTTATCTCCGGCTGACGATATAAATAGTCTGTGATGTGGATGACTATTTCTTCTTGCTGCCCAACATGATACAAATCTATTTCCGGTCGATGGCCTTGATGCCCTGTGATCGGATGACCGTGGTGACCGTGGAGGTTCTCATGCGTGTAGGCAGACTGGCCGGCACGGGCGCCCGGTTCCCTTTCCGTGTAGATCAGCTCAACGGCACCGGGTCGGTCGGTGAGTGAAGCGGACTGCCGTTCACGATCCGGCTGTTGTCCGACAGCAACGGAATTCATCCCCGCAAGAAGTACGGCAAGGGTCAGAATGCTGAAGATGTCTCTGTAGATCTGTGTGACCATGGTGGCGGTGCCGGGATGACGCAGTCCGGGTAGTTCAGGAAAGTGAATGGGGATAATCTGTTTATGTTAGTTGCTGACAGATAATAAAGCAACCCCGAAAGTGAATTCGTTCCGGGAAGACCCGTCGCCGGAGCCGCGTTTCAATTTCCGAAAGCCCGAAACCGTTCAGGTCCGCGGCATCGGAACCTGTGATTGGCATATCTCCGGATCCTGCCGTGGCGGCCGATGGGTATCAACGGTGCATCAGGCGCATATCGACCACTTCACCGGGACGCAGGCTCAGGTCGTGGTTGAGTGCCACGCGTATCGGAAGTCCCATGGTCTCAAAAGGTTGTTCCGGAAACAACGAGGTATACTGCTCTACCGTTTCCAGCTGCACCCCGACGCTTTCGATTTCCATGATGGCTTCGCTGCGGTCACGACCCTGTTTGCGCACCAGGACCTGCATGCCCGGTTCGGGCTGCATAAAAAGCGGGTGACGGATATAACCGACGATATAGTCGGGCTGCGGGGAATAGATCCGGACGATCGGCTCTCCCTGGTTCACGAATTCGCCGCTTTGCTTGTAGACCTGCGCCACCTGTCCGCTCACCGGCGCACGTAGTGATATCGGCATCATCTCGACCTCAATCCGTTCCAGGGTCCGCTCGTGGACCTTGAGGGCGGCGGCAATAGGATCACTGTCATCCCACCGGTCCAGTACGCGATCGAGATCAAACCGTTCCAGCCGTGCCTGCAGCCGGTCCACCAGTTCCTCGATGACCAGAACTTCCTCCTGCAGGGCATCGTATTCCGAACGGGCGCGCTCCAGCATCTCCACGGCGGTCAGGCCGCGATCATCCATGCTCTCCAGGCGCTCATACTCGCGCTGGGCCTGCTGTTTGCGGATACGGGCTATGCCCAGACGCGCGCGGTTTTCCATCAGGTCCACCTGCATGGACTCGTAATTGAGCAGGTTCCGTTCCTGGTCGACGAAGGGGTCGCGCGAGATGCGGATCAGTTCGATCTGCGCCAATACTACGCCCAGCTCGGCCTGCATGATCTGCGGGTCGGTGGTCACCAGGCGGGCAATGACGTCCCCGGCACTGACCGGGTCAAAGGCGCTGACCGTCAGGTCGGCGAGGGAGCCCGGCTGCGGACTTCGGACTTCGGCCTGCTTGCCGACGACGCGACCGATCATGTTGGTGGCATCCACCCGGTCCTGCCAGAGCCACATCACCACACCGGCTATGAGCACAAAGATCAGGAGCGGGAAAAAGCGCACCCGTATCTCTCTCCAGCGGAGTTTGGCGGGAATCGGGATTTTTTCGTTGTGTTGCGACATGATACTGCTAAATAAAGCTTGGAAATGATTTTTTAATTAAGATTGCCGGTCAGACTTCCGATTCTTCCTCCGCTTTCATGGTGGTCACTCGGGAAATGGAACTGTTGGCCTGAAGCTCGCTGAGCAGATCGTGGACCCTGGAGGGATCGCGCAACAGCAGGCGGTAGGACAGGTCCGCGCCCTCCTCATCCTGGACCGATCGCTGGCTGGCCATCTGCACCTTCAGCGCGTGGCGGTCCAGCAGGTTCTGCAGGGCCGATATCTCACCGAGCGAATCCGCCCAGTGGAGGTTGAGGATAAGGTCGTAACGCTGGCGGCTTCCGAACGAGGTGTACCAGACATACAGCAGCACAGAAGAGGCAACGGCTGTGCCGATCACGGCGGTCGAGAATTTCTGCGTGCCGCAGGCCATGCCGATCACGATCAGACTTAGGATGTACACCGTGTCCAGCGTGTCCCGGACGATGTTACGGAACCGGACAATGGCGAAGACGGCCATGAGGCTGAAGGCGGTGACCAGGTTGTTGTCCAGCACCATCATGACCAGGGCCACGGTAATCGGGATCAGGATCAGCGAAGCCACATAGGTGCGCGAGTAGGAAAGTCCCGAATGGGTATACATGTAGACCCATGCGAGCAGCTGTCCGCACAGAAAGGCGAGCAACAGCGCCATGACCAGCGCCATGAAATCGGTTGGGAGGGGAGCCACATCCCCCAGATAAATCCAGTCAGACATAAAAAAACTTGTTAAATATTACACAAAGTTTCGGATGAAGCGGTGCTCACCCATATCGGTGATGCCATCCACATACTTGGCTGCCGATCCCGCACGGAGCCCGAACACCCGCACCAGGTCCATGAACCAGTTGGGGAAACGGTCGGTGAATTTCAGCTCCAGGATCACCTTTCTGCCGAACACGTCGTGCGGATTCCGCAGGTCGTGCGCAAAGGCGACCGTACGCTGCGGCTCGCTCTGCACATTGCGGTCGATGGTCACCCGGATCTTGTTGGCGCCGTTTGCGATCCATGCTTCGCGCAGGTATGAGACGTGCACCTTTGGCTGAGCCCGCAGGTGGTTGACCAGCCGGCAGAAATCCAGCAGGGCATCCATCTGCTCCCCGTCACCGGGATAGACAAGGTCGTCGGTCGACGGGATGAACCC
>SKWQ01000113.1 GCA_007128855.1 Balneolales bacterium | reverse complement strand
TTTCACCGGGATCGTTCGGAGGGATCACTCTGATCTCATCGTCCGTGAGTTCCAAAATCTCGGCGCGGCTGAGGCCGAAATAGACGATGATGTTGGACTCGTTGGTGCCAAAGTTCTGGCCAGTGATGATCACCGGTTCCAGACCCGTGGGCGTAACCGTACCAACCCCTGCAAAGGCGCTCTGTTCCGGAAAGACCTGGGTCACCACCGGATCGCTGTCCTCATATTCGTGATCGGGATCGAAAATGATGTTGCTGTCTTCAGTGCAGGCGCCCAGTAAGAGCAGCGCTGCCAGCAGTGACAGCATCGGTATTTTATTGAAATAGCTGGTTAACATGCGTCGTATCCAATAGGTTAGAATCCGAATTGAACGGAAAAGGTGTTGACGTTGGAGAACACATCAAAGGACGTGTAGGAATAGTCGATGGCCAGATTGACGGAGCCGACCGGCTGGCGGATACCGAATCCTGCGGAAATCTGCTGCGTATCGGTCGGATAGCCGTATCCCGCACGGAGTGCAAACCGGTTCAGGAAGGTGTACTCGCCTCCGACGATGATCTGCTCGCTGTAGTCACGCGGACGGTTGGCATCAATGCTCACCAGGAAAGAGTGCATGTCCCTGTCCACTTCAAACAGATCCAGGACATCCATGGAGATACCGATTCGGAAGGTCAGTGGCAGTTCGTTGTCCATCTCGTTGAAAGACACGTCCTGGGAGAAGTTGCGCAGCGACATGGCAATGTTAAGGCTCTCATAACCGGTGTTGTACAGTACGCCGAAATCAAAGCCGACGGTTTCCACCATGTAGTCGTTTCGTACCAGGGCGCCGTCCGAAATGGCACTTGTTCCGCTTCCGAGATCCATGCGGATGAACTTCAGGTTGCCTCCCACAGAGAACCGGCCGGTGAGGGCTCGGGCGTAGGTCAGGCCGGCGGTGTAGGCATGCGGACGGATCGTCCCGATCCGGTAGTAGCCCTTTTCACCGTCCGACAGGATCGTCTCGTCGATATTGCCGTAGTCGACCATGACGAAGTTGATCCCAAAGACACCGTATCGACCGTCACCCGGCCGATAGGCGATGGCACCCATGTTGTAGTCGATGCCGTCGATCCAGTTGACCATCCCGAACGACATATCCACGTTTGATGGCAGACGGGACAGAGACGCCGGATTGTAGAGCATGGCATAGGCGGCATTGGATTCTACGGAGGTCATGGCGGTACCCATTGCCGAAGCCCTGGCATTGGTCGAAACGCTCAGGAACTTCATGGCCGATTGGGCGCGCTTGGAGCGCTCCTGTGCAAATGCGTCTGCCGTCAGCAGGAAGAGGCCAAGCAGGAGCATCGCTGTTGTTATCAATAATTGCTTTTGTTTCACGATCAAACCTTTGTTTTAGAAATTGAGTAAGACCCTTGTTACATGACGACGACCAGCTTGCGGGTAGCCCGCTCACCGGTGTCCAGGTTGTCAAATACCACAATGTAGACGCCGCTGGCAACAAGCTGGCGGGACTTGGTGCGCAGGTCCCAGAACGCGTCGCCACTGCCGTCGCGATGTTCAATGCTTTGCACAAGCTCACCCAGCTCGGTATAGATGCGGATGTTGGCACGTCCGGGCACATCGAAAAACGCCACTTCGTCGCGAAGTGAGAACCGCAGGTTGTCATCGGTGGTCCGCACATACGGATTCGGTGCAATAGCTATCTGTGCCATCGCCTCGCCGGCCTGGCGCTGAAGACGGGCCGGGTCGTAGGTCTGGGTGTAGTAGAGACTGCTTTTCAGAGGTCCGGCCGGTGTCATGGTCGCGGGATCTCCCGGCTGATCGGGTCCCACTGCCAGGAGATGGTAGTAGTAATCCCGGCCGCGGATAGCGGTCTCATCCACAAAGGAGCGTTCTGACGGGTCGGCCGTGTAGATCAGGTGCGCCGTACTGTCGTACTGCTGCTGGGCACGATAGACTTCAAAGGCCTGGACCTGGGAAATATCAGCGTTGTAGTCCCAGTCTAGGAAAATACCGTCACCTCCGGAAGTGACCTCGAAGAGGTTGGGGGGATCGGGCGGCTGCGGAATCTGGAATCCGCTCTGGAAGTTAAGCATAGCCCGTTCGAACGAATAGAGCAGGGAATCACGTCCCGTCATTACCCATTCGTTTTTGTTCAGGTCGTTCATGACCCCCGTGGAACCGTCGCGCAGCTCATGCTGTGCATCGGCTGTGCGGTCCTGGGTAAATGCCTTGTAGGCAGCCCCAATGGAGCGTGCTTTTTCTATGCTCAGGCCGGAGACGCCTTCCACCCAAACGATCCGGACGGTTTCACCCGGGGCCAGCGTGTAGGGTCCGTAGGCCTTAATGGCAGAATTACCCCCGGAAGTGCCAAGACGGGGATCCCGGGTCTGGTTGGCAAAATCCATGAACTCATTGGCTGAGTGAACTTCATACGCATGGCGATCCATGATACCGCGTGCCATGATATTGTACTCGCGCTGCATGCGTGCCCGGTTGAACGGATCGTTTCCGGATTTAAGGTCGTCGTCAGAGTTGATGTGCCCCCGTGTACGCGGCTGCTGCAAGTCGTTGCTGTCGTCGGTGGCCGACATGTCCGCATGGAGGGTGGCATGGCCTACAAAATGGTGGGCAAGCAGATGACCCAGGGTATCGGCAAGGGTCATCAGACCATTGGAACTGACGGGCCGAATCTGCGGAGCACCGATATTGTTGTATTCGAACTCACGGCTGGGCTCATATCCGTGCCAGGCGTAGGAGGCACGCATGGGGGGACCGCCCGGCGTGAAGGGTTCGCCAAGGGACTGCCCGCGCTGGCCGTCTCCCCAGCGGTCGTTCATGGTATTGCGTCCCCAACCGGTGTGGTTGGCAACCATGTAACGGGACTTGAGGATCGGTGCGTAACGGAACTGGAAGTAGAAGTACAGGTCTGTCAGCGTCTGCTCCGGTACGTTCCGGTACTGTCCGGTCTCGTTGGTAAACGTGTAGTCGAAGATGTGGTAGTTGTCGTGATGTTCCTGGCTGAACTGGTGGATCTCGCGGGTGAAGGTCAGCCCGATGGCCGTCTCAATCGTGTTGCGGATCATGCGGTCCGACGGGAGGTCGGGATCGACCACATCCGGGACCACCTCCTCCAGGAAGGTCGGAGCGCCGTCCACGAACACTTCCGTAGCGGGGCGGCGTGAATGGAGCTCGAACTCACGGGTGAAGAAATAGTCGGCACCCAGGACGCGGGGACCTGTGTGCAGCACCTTGTAATCAAACGGGGCATTTACACCGTCGTTGAAATTACGGGCTCCGATCCAGAAGGCCTTGGTGGCCTGGGCATCCTGGAACTCAAGGATGGCCGGCCAGCGAAGACCGTATTGCTGCTGGGTTACCAGTCCGTGCTCCCGCTCATTGCCGATAGCGGAGAACCAGTTGTGCAGCGATCCGGCATTCAGCCATTTCGCTTCCTGGGCTTGCACTGTCCCGCTGAACATCCAGACAAGGGCCACACAGGAGAGCAGTGCTGCTTTGCTTAAGGTGAACAAATAATTTCTCATAGATACGTACTCTGATTGCGTCTATATTCTTGCGTTACATGGAGTGGTTAGAACCGTACCCGGATGCCCCAGTAGATATTCCGGGGGTTCAGGAAGGTGAAGAAGGTGTGATTCGGCATTTCGATGTAGGCCTTGTCGTCAAGTACCTGCTTGACGAAATCCTGGTCGGCATCGACGTATACGCCGTTCTGGTACTGGAAGTACTCACCCGTGCGGGTGTTGTAGTACAGGGCCCTGTCGCTCGGACGGTCCACATCATCCAGGGTAGTTACGGGCTCGATCGGCACGAAATCGACACTGGAGCGGCGGTAATCGCCCGGGCGGTCATTGCCCGGAACAGCGGCATAGCTCAGCTCATCCAGGACGCTTTCCGGCAGGTGGAGTGAGCGCATGTAGCGGTTGTAGTCCTCCCCGTCGGAGAAACCGTAGCTCGGTGACATTCGGCGGGTATTGAGTACGTTGTCCATGTCCATGAAGAACTGGATGCGGGTGCTTGCAACTTCAAACTCGCGGCTGATGCGGAGTTCCAGATTCCAGAAATCCCTCCACTGGACGTTGTTCACGATACCCGCGGGTGCGGCACCGCCGCCTGCCCAGGTAAAGTGATGGCCGGCGCGCCAGGTTCCCAGCAGGTTGATCCGCCAGCGCTCGAACGGCCGGATGGCGCCCCAGTCGGGACCGAAGCCGGCAGGCGTGAAGAAATCCAGGCTTGTGCGGGCGTAGGGACGGGCCACCGGACGAAGCTGGTCGTTGGCCGTGGTCGTGCGCTCGTACTCGCGCTGCTGTGCCGGGTTCTGGTACTGGGTGGCAAAGTCAAAGCGTCCCGTGGACGTCACCGTGTAGGTGTAGTTCAGGAAACCGCGGAAGTACCGGCCGCCGCGACGTTCCAGTGTCGCCTCGATACCGCGGTGGTCGCGATAGCGGTTGGGCTGGCTGATGGTGTAGTTCACCTGACGGTTGGAACTGACATAGGTCACCAGCTCGGTGTGGTTGGTGATGTCCGAATAGAAACCTGCAACCCTGAGCAGATAGTTTTCGAGGATGTTGTGCTCATACCCCAGCTCATAGGAAACCGTCTGCGGCAGCGGAAGGTTGGGGTTGGCAATTCTGGCCACACGTTCCTGCTGCAGTCCCTGACGGACCATATAAAGGTTCTCCGGGGTGGGCATGGAGCGGAAGTGACCGTAGTTGAAGAAGAGCTTGCTTTCCACGGTGATGGGGAAGGAGACCCCTAAACGCGGACTCACGAATACATGGTGGTCGGTGTTCCGCTGCTCCAGAAGATCATCCAGCTCATTGAAGTTGCCCGATCCGAGGGCCGGGTTGAAGGGATCGAACTCGTACCACGTGGTGTTGGCATAGGAATAGTCAACGCGCAGACCAACGTTGGCCACCATACCCTCGAAATCAAGACGTGCCTGGGCATAGGCGCCTCCGCGAAGCGGCTTCTTGTCCCACTTGGAGACAATGTTCTGGCTGGGCAGATACTCATCCAGACGGGAGTAGTTCACCTGGCTGTGCGTGCGCACGAACTCCAGACCTGATTTCACCTGCAGATAGCGGTTGATCTGGCTGGTGATGTCAACGTCGGCGGTGAAATAGTTGACCTTGCTGCTGTCGCGCGAGTTGCTCATGCCCACACCCATCCGCATGCCGTCTCCGATACCGTCGGCGGGCAGCGGCATGAAGCCGAACGGGGCCTCGTTGGCGACGTAACCGTTTCCGAAGATACGGGTTTCGCCTTCTCCGGGACGGCCGTAGGCAGCCCATTCGTCGGCAAGCAGTTCGGGCACGCCGGCGCGCAGCGGCGAGGGGTTGGTGTCGTAGCTGGAGCGGAAGTTGCTCAGCTGGATCTCATAGAAGGTATCCGAGCTGATGGAGTGGGTGAATTTCGCGCCGATGACGAAGCGGTCCACCTGTGTGGGAGCAAAGTAATCGGATGCGAAGATTACGCCATCCTGGTAGGAGTGGCGGCTCGGTTGCTGCGCGATGAACTCGGCACCGCGGAAAATCCCCGGCAGACCCGAGTTGTTGTTGTTGGTACCGGTCTGTCTTCCGAAGAGGGATTCGACGCTCAGTTTCATACCGCGTCCGGGGAGCAGGTCGGTGGTCAGCTTGATGTGCGTACTGTAATCCTCGTAACGGTCTCGGGAAAGGGGATACAGATACATCTCCTGGGTGCGGCGGTGGGCCGCCCAGAACCGCAGGTTGCCAAGCCGCTCACTCAGGAACGGGAAGGGTCCGCCAAAGCCCATATCGAGGTCGAAATCGGGCTCGGTGATGGCAAAATCCTTGCGTTTCTGCCACAGGAACACCTGTTGCGCCGCTGCGGGCGACAGTCCGTAGTACGGGCTGTTGGGATCCATGTTGCCCTCGGCCACGGAGACCCATCCTTCAAATTCGCGATAATGACGCAGGGTATAGCGGTCCCATGCTCCGTTGCCGGTACCTGTCCAGGCCACCTCATCATCCAGATAGGGACGCATGAAATAGGAATCGGGGTGGTTGGCCGGGTTGCCGAAATGCTTTGGTGCCGGGGGGCTGTAACGGAAGATCACGTCGGCGTTGTACCGGTCGCGGCTTCCTTCCTTGGTCACGATATTTACGATACCCGACTGCACGTTGCCGTGTTCGGCGTTGAAACCGCCTGTCTGCACCTGAACCTCCGAGATGGAGACAAGGCTCACGGCGTTGTACGGGGTATTGTCCCGCTCGTCGCGCAGGCTCACGCCGCCAATCGACCACTGGCTGAACTCGGCGCCAAGGCCCCGGATGCTTCCACCCAGGACACCCGCCTGGAGGCCGACGACCTGCTGCACGTTGGAGACGGGCAGGCTTTCGATCTGTTCGGAGCCGATGTTGGCGCGGCTGGAGGCCACGTCGCGTTCCACGACCGGACGCACGGCGGTGACGACCACTTCGTCGCCCTCAAAGGCCTGTTCGCGCATCTCGAAATCGACGACCGTGGTCTGATCGATGTTCACCCGGACATCCTCGACCACCATCGTGGCAAAACCGACGGCACTGGCCCGGAGCGTGTACGTACCCGGGGGAACGTTGAGAATGGAATAATATCCATCAATGTTTGTGGCGGCCCCGATCTGAAGGCCGTCGATGATGACGTTGACACCGGGCAGGGTTTCGGTGGTCCCGGCTACCGTCACATCACCTGCGATACGGCCTGTTTGTGCGATGGCACTGCTTGTAATAAGCAACAAGGCGAAAAGGAAACCCGCGAACCGCATGGAAGCGATTCTCGAAGAGAGAGGTTTGTTCAGTCCTGACATAATGATCGCGTTGTAGACGTGTTTTATGGAAGTATAGATTGGATTTCGGATGCTTTTAAAAGCGCGTGAGACGCACGGTCGTATAAACCGGATCTTTGTGCCCTTCCGGCGAAGGTATCTGAAAGATATGGCATGAATGATGTCCCTGGTGCGTTATTCAACTAATGGTGTAATATTCAGAAAAACGACCTGTTTGTCAAGAATAAAATGAAAAAAGCGTTTTCCGGAAGTCACCTTGCTAACTCAGGCGATAATGCCGGGCACACTGTCCATTCGATCCTGTTACGATTGAATATCCAGAACAAACTTACACATTTCTTTGGTCCCAAAAAAACCTTGGGTCGACAGAAACCGCGATTCCGGTGCATTTCGCATGTCCTAAGCCCTTGTTGCTCATAAATTCTTTATGGATTCTTAATTATTTCTGATTATCATTAAAACCAAGGTAACAGGGACATATTCTTTCACATTCACATACCGCAACGATCCACTTCGATCGTTACAGACGCACATCATCACGGTCACACGGCCCCATTGCGGCCCGGTGCCACTTCGTTTACACTCATATTTCCATCCAAAACGCACTTCAAACGACATGAACAAACGCCTGCTTCTTCCCGCGACCCTCGTGGTAGCGCTTTTTGCCATTGCAAGCTCCACGGCAAGCCATGCGCAGACCCAGCCATTCAACCCTGCAACACCGGAAATTTTGGTGGATGGAGGGGCTTCGTATTATATGAGTCCGGTCTGGTCGCCCGACGGACGCCATATCGCCTTCACGTCCGCGGAGTACCGCGGCATCTGGACCGTCCCGGCCGAGGGCGGCACCCCGCGCCAGATCACCGGTGAAGATGCTGCCGGATTCGGGTTTACCTGGTCATCCGATGGCAGCGCCATCGCCGCACGTCCCGCCCGTTTCGACGAGCGCTTCCGGCACAACGCCATCAAGGTCTTCGAAGTGGAAACCGGCTCCGAGCGCACGCTTATCGACTACCAGCGCGGACAGATGAGCCTGCCGCAGTGGACCGACCTCGACCAGCGCATCGCCGTTCAGGTGCAGCGCGAGGTGGAGATCCTGGAGACCGGCATCGAACCGGCCCGGCGTGAAAAACAGCTGCGTGACGAGGCCGTGCTGGTCTCCCGGAACAACCGCATTGAAAAGATCTCCCTCTCGGCGGATGCCGCGGAAGTTGTCGGGGATTTCGGAGACCGGAACATCCTCAACCTGGTGCCCTCCCCTGACGGTTCCGTGATAGCTGTCCAGGTCATGGGCGAAGGGATCTATGTGATCGATGCCGACGGCAGCAACCTCTGCGAAATCGGCCGTGCGGAAAATCCGGTCTGGTCGCCTGATGGACGCTACGTCATTGCCATGATCACCGAGGATGACGGACACAACATCACCGGGTCCGAGCTCTATGCCGTTGACATCACCACGGCGCAGCGTTTCCACCTGACGGCCCACACGGACCTGATCGCTATGCATCCCACCGTCTCTCCGGACGGAAGCAAGGTCGCTTTCAGCGATTCCAACACCGGACGCATCTACACCATGTCCATCCGATAACCACCCCATCCACACTGATTTACAACAACTGATATTATTATGACGACTCTCTACCGTGGTACCCGATGGATGAAACCCGGGACCCTTTTCTCACTGATTGCCGCTCTGCTGCTCATGACGGCCCCTTCCGGCAAAACCCAGGTGACCGGCCTGGAAGACTGGAGTCTCTACATCGATCAGGGACACAGCCAAACCCAGAACATGGGTCTGTACAACTACTCTGAAGCCG
>SKWQ01000200.1 GCA_007128855.1 Balneolales bacterium | reverse complement strand
GATGCGGACAGAAAGGATGCCGAAAATATGGATGCGGACAAAAAGCATTCGGACAGGATGGAACCCGGCATAAAGGAATCCGGAAAGAAGGAGGCAGATGCGCCGGAGACAGACGAAAAAGCAACGAAAACCCCCGGTAGGGCTGCCGTCTGATCGGATTGAGCAGGTTTCTTCCGCGAAGGAACCTTTTCCGGCATCTGGAATGTTGACGTATCTCCAACAACCCATAACACACCATTGACGGATTGTGATTTACGTCACCCGAAAAGAACACTTCACTGCTGCCCACCGGCTCCACAACCCGGACAAGAGCCCGGAATGGAACCAGGACACCTTCGGACCCTGCAACCATCCGAACTGGCACGGACACAATTACGTGATCGAAGTCACCGTGGCGGGGGAGCCAGATCCGGAAACCGGATACGTTGTGGATCTGGGAAAACTGAAAACCGTGATCCACGACTGCATCATCGCAAAGTGTGACCACAAAAACCTGAACCTGGATGTGGATTTTCTCCAGGGTATCATCCCTTCGGCTGAAAATCTGGCAAGGAGCTTCTTTTTCGAGCTCAAAGATAATGTAGCGGCCATATGCAAGGACGGTAAGCTCAATGCCGTCAGGCTGCTTGAAACAGAACGAAACATAGCTGAATACCGGGAAGATTAATCCTTCTACACACTACCAAATGATTACCTCGACTCTCAAACGATTTTACGATCCGACGTTCACTGTTACCGATGCCTACAAAAGTTCATTGCCCGACCTGCAGAACGGGCCCGCATCGCTCATTGAAGGCGCCAATGTCCCGATACAACAGGTTGGCATTTCCAACTTCCGGCTGCCGCTGAAGTATGCCACGCAGGACGGACAGATCCTCACATTGGAAACATCCGTGGACGGTTATGTTAGTCTGGATGCCGACAAGAAAGGGATCAACATGAGCCGGATCATCCGGACATTCTACGAATTCAAAGACGAGGTTATGTCCCAGGAAGTGCTGGAATACATCCTGCGTGCTTACCGGGACAATCTGAAAAGCAAGGAAAGTTACCTCCGGCTGCACGTCAGCTTCCCGATGATCCAGGAGAGCCTGAGGTCCGATTTGAGCGGCTACCAGTACTATCCGCTCTCTTTTGAGGGGCATATGGATGAAAACGGCCGTATGCGCATGTTCATGCACATCGATTTCGAATACAGCAGTGCCTGTCCGTGTTCCTTCGAGCTGGCCGAACACGCCCGCAGCACCCGTGACGTGGCGGCCATATCCCACAGTCAGCGCAGCATCACCAACGTAACCGTGGAGTGCACCTCATTCCTTGAACCGGAAGCGCTGGTCGGACTGCTTCGCGACGCGCTTAAGACTGAAACACAGGTCATGGTAAAACGGGAGGATGAGCAGGCGTTCGCCGAGCTGAACGGAGCTTACCAGAAGTTCGTGGAGGACGCGGCCCGCCTGATCTATGACCGCCTGAACCGCGTGCCTGAAATACGTGACTTCGTGGTACGCTGCAACCATATGGAAAGCCTTCACAGCCACGATGCCATCAGCCGCATCTGCAAGGGAGTTCCCGGAGGATTACGCTGAATTACCCGGACAGGCCCAGCGCTTCCCGTGTCAGCAGTTCCTGTTCCGCGTTATGAATCTGTGTAGAGCCCGTAGCCGGTGATGCCGAGGCAACACGTCCGGCGTATCCCAGCTTCCGTGCTCCATTCATCAAATCATCCAGCCTGGGTTTGATGAAACTCCATCCACCCATGTTTTTCGGCTCTTCCTGACACCAAACCACGGATTCAACGTTGCTGTACTTGTCCAGTACAGTCCGTAAACTCTCGTCGGGGAATGGATAAAACTGCTCGACCCGCACGATGGCCGCATCATCCTGATTTTCTTTCCCGCGAAGGTCCTGCAAGTCGTAGTAGACTTTTCCGGAACAGAATACGAGCCGTTTGATGGATGAGGTATCGGTGACACCGGGATCGTCCATGACTTCGTGGAATGCGCCATTGGCCAGTTCCTCTATGCTGGATACGACTTTGGTGTGCCGGAGCAGGCTCTTGGGCGACATGATCACAAGCGGCTTCTTCCCTATGCGCAGCGCCTGTCGTCTCAAAAGATGGTAGTATTGTGCCGATGTGGTACAATTGACAACCTGGATGTTGTTGTCCGCACAGAGTTGCAGGAAACGTTCCAGGCGGGCGGATGAGTGTTCCGGTCCCTGTCCCTCGTAACCGTGGGGTAGCAGCAACACCACGCCGCTGGACTGCCGCCATTTTGATTCGCTTGCTGCAATGTACTGGTCGATGATGATCTGGGCGCCGTTGCCGAAGTCACCGAACTGCGCCTCCCAGAGCACCAGCGCTTCGGGACGCAGACTGCTGTAGCCGAACTCGAATCCAAGCACGGCAAACTCACTGAGCAGGCTGTTGAATACTTTGAATGTGGCCTGGCCCTCCTTGAGATTGTTCAGGGGCACGAAGACCTGGTCCTTCCCGGTGCCATGCAGCACGGAATGACGGTGTGAGAAAGTGCCGCGTTCAGTATCCTGCCCCGTCAGGCGTACGGGATGTTTTTCGGTGAGCAGGCTGCCGAATGCCAGGGCCTCCGCAAATCCCCAGTCAATCTTTTTCTGGTTTTCATCTACGATCTCGCAGCGTTTTGCCAGGATCCGGAGAAGTTTGGGATTGGCGTCGAAATCCTGTGGCAGGGTGTTGAGATCCCGTCCGATCTCCTTGAGCTTGTCAAGGTCAAAGCTGGTGTCGGGCAATTGTTTCGACCATTCCTTCTGGCCGGGATCCTTGCGCTTCATGTATTCATTTGGCAGCTGCCCGATGCTGCCTGCCTTGCGTGCATCTTTGAACGCCGCCTCCAGCAATTCGTCAAATTCATCAAATATCTGCTGGACCTCTTTCTTGGTAAGTTCACCCCGCTCCACGAGCTGGCGGGTGTACCGCTCACGCACGCTCGGATGGCCCTGGATCTCCTTGTAGAGATAAGGCTGGGTGAATACCGGCTCGTCCCCTTCGTTATGCCCGTGCTTGCGGTAGCAGATCAGGTCGATCACCACATCCTTCCCGAATTTCTGCCGGTAATCGAGCGCCAGCTTGATACTCTGAATGGCCGCCTCCGGTTCGTCGCCGTTGACGTGGAAGATCGGTGCAAGGATCATCTTGGCCAGATCCGAGGCATACTCTGCGGAGCGGCCGTCCCGCGGCAGCGTCGTGAACCCGATCTGGTTGTTAATGATCAGGTGGATGGTCCCGCCGGTGGAATACCCCATGAGCTGCGACATGTTAAGCGTTTCGGCGACAACACCCTGTCCGGCAAAAGCTGCATCGCCGTGGATCAGCAGCGGCAGTACTTTGCCCGGCGCATCTTTCTTGCCGCTCTTGTCCTGCAGCGCTCTGGCCGCACCCTCTACTACCGGATTGACGGACTCAAGGTGGCTCGGGTTTGGCATCAACAGCAAATTGATCTCTTTGTCATCACTGGTCTTGTGGACCGCCGTGGTTCCCAGATGGTATTTCACGTCGCCGGTACCCATGGCGCTCTCGGGATCGATGTTCCCTTCAAATTCGGCAAACACCTTCTTGTAGGATTTGCCCATGGTGTTCACAAGCACGTTCAGACGTCCGCGGTGTGCCATGCCCAGCACCAGGTCGCTGACACCATAACTGCCCGCCCGCTCCAGAAGATAGTCGATCATCGGGATAACGGTATCGGCCCCCTCCAGTGAGAAACGCTTGTGGCCGATATATTTCTTGTGTAAAAACTCCTCAAATGCACTGGCCTGGTTCAGCTTGTGCAGGATCCGCCGCTTCTCCTCCTTGGAGAGCTCCGGATCGTTCGTGGTTGACTCCATGGTGTCCCGCAACCACGACCGCTCTTCAACTTCAAGGATGTGCGTGTACTCTGCACCGATGTACCCGCAATAGGTCTTGCGCAGGATGTCGATGACATTGCGCAGGGAGGTCACCTGGTCCGAACCGCCCAGATATGGGACATAGAACTTGCGGTCCAGGTCCCACATGGTCAGCCCATGGTAGTGGAAGTCCAGTTCGGGGTTGTAGCCGGTTCCGAACTGCAACGGATTCAACTCGGCCATGACGTGCCCATGCCGGCGGTAGCGGTCCACCAGCCGGCTGACAGCCACCGCTTTTTTGTCGGATTCAACCCGGTCCGATCCACCGTCCAGGAAACCGGTGTACTGGTCCTCCCCGAACGGGATCGGTTCGTAGGGGATGTTCAGCTCTTCGAAAATGGAATCGAAGAAATCCGTCGGTCCGGCCAGGAACTCCTGGATACGGGCCAGGAACGATCCCGACTCCGCTCCCTGGATGATGCGGTGGTCGTAGGTGCAGGTCACGTTCATGACCATGCTGATGCCCAGGTGGCTGAGCAGCTCCTGGGACATCGACTGGAACTCGGCCGGATGGTTCATGGCTCCGGTGGCGATGATCGCCCCCTGGCCTTTCATAAGTCGCGGCATGGAGGAAACCGTGCCGATGGTACCCGGATTGGTAATGGTGATGGTCGTATTCTCAAAATCGCCGACCTCCAGCTTGCCCTTGCGCGCCCTGCCGATCAGATCCAGGAAAGCATGTAGGAATTCACTGAACGACATCTTGTCGACGTCCCTGATATTCGGCACAACCAGGTTGCGGGACCCGTCTTTGTTCGGAAGGTCGATTGCGATCCCCAGATTCACGCCCCTGGGCATCACCCGCGCCGGTTTGCCCTCCTTTTCCCCGAAATGGTGGTTGAGCTGGGGATATTCCTTCAACGCCCTGACGACCGCCCATGCAATGAAGTGGGTCAGGGTGGCCTTGGGCTGAAGGCGTTTTTCGAGGTAGCTGTTGATGATCCGCCGGTCTTCCATCAGCATCTTGACCGGAATGACCCGGAGGGATGTGGCCGTGGGCACCTCAAGACTGGCCTCCATGTTCGCGGACAATTTGCCCGCTGCGCCTTTCAGGGGCTTGTATTCAAACAACGCTTCATCTCCGTCATCCAGCGGCTGCTTTTTGTCCTCCTTCGGCTTCCTGCCATCTGCCTTTAGCTCAGGGTCCTTTTTCCCGGAGGCCGTTGACGTGTCCGCATCAGGCTTTTTATCAGCTTTTCCCTTGTCGGCAGCGGACTTTTTTCCGGTATCCGGATCGGTTTGCACTACTGCCTCCGGATCCTCTTTTCCATTTCCCATTTCATCGAAATACTGGCGCCAGTACTCGGGTACGGATTCCGGATTTTCAAGGTACTGATCATAGAGCTCTTCAACGAGAGCGGTATTTGGGCCGAATTGCGCTTCTAATTGCTTCAAGGTCGGGATGGTTTCGAAGTATCGGGTTGGTTTTACCGGTCAGTTTCCAGTCCTTAAACGATGCCGGGAACCGGGTTGTTACAGATCGTTCAGGACAACGCGTTAATATATCCCACATAACGAAAAGCACACAAAAAACGTTGACTATTTTTTCTTATAATCCCACATAACCGGTGCCCGGTTAAGAGTACGGAAAAATTCCGTCAGTTCGCATTCCGTCCCCGGAACCGGAAAGCTAAAAAAAATGGGCACGCGACTGCCGCACCCCGGCAAGGTGAACACACCAATCAGCAAAAAAACTCAAAAATTACGTGAAAGAGAAGGAAAAAACAGGCGCAGAAAAGATTCAGTGGGATCTCTCCGATCTGTACCGAAGTCCGGAGGATCCCGCCCTGGCAACCGACCGGACCTCCGTCCTGGAAAAAGCGGAGGAATTCGAAAAAGCATACCGCAACAGGGTGGCCGCATTGACACCGGCAGAGTTCGCCGGAGCTCTGGAGCGATATTCGGAAATCCTGGAGATCATGGGCCGGATCGGGTCCTTTGCCTATCTCAAATGGACCACCAATACCGAAGACCCCGCGCTTGGCAAGGCGGTGCAGGAGTCGACCGAACTGTCCTCCGAACTGTCCCAGAAAACCATATTCTTCACCATAGAATGGCTTGACATGGACGAGGATTCCGCCCGGAAGCTGATGAACAGCAGCGAACTGGCCGGCTACCGCCACTACCTGGAGACCTCCCGCCTCGACAAACCGCACATCCTGGAGGAGAAGGAGGAGAAAATCCTGTCTGCAAAGTCCGTCACCGGTGCACGCGCCTGGGTCCGTTTTTTTGACGAAACCCTCGGGGCTTCCCGGTTCAGGATCGGGGACGAGGAGCTCACCGAATCACAGATCCTCAGCCGGATGAGCGAGCCGGACCGCGAGGTGCGCCGACAGGCGGCAGAGGTGTTCACCGGGGGCCTGGCCAGGATGAAGCATCCGCTTACCTACGTGTTCAACACCCTGCTGGCCGACAAGCACACCAACGACCGGCTCCGAAAATACCCGCACTGGCTACGGGCTCGCAACCTGTCTAACGAGATATCCGATGAAAGCGTCGAATCCCTTGTGGATGCGGTCACTTCCCGATATCCACTGGTCCACCGTTTCTACCGGCTGAAGAAACAGCTGCTCGGCGTCGATGAGATGATGGAATACGACCGGTATGCCCCCATCCTGAAAAGCCGTGAAAAAATCGGCTGGAGCGATGCGCGCAAGATGGTATTGGATGCCTATTCCGGGTTTCATCCCGATATGGGGTCGATTGCCGCCCGTTTCTTCGCGGAGAACTGGATCGATGCCGCCGTGGTACCGGGCAAGCGCGGCGGGGCCTATTCCGCATCCACCATACCCTCTGTTCATCCCTATGTCTTCATGAATTACGAAGGCAGGATCCGGGACGTGCAGACCCTGGCGCACGAACTGGGACATGGCGTTCACCAGTACCTGTCCCGCAAACAGGGCATCCTGCAATCCGGAACACCGCTGACCACGGCAGAAACCGCATCCGTCTTCGGTGAAATGCTGGTTTTCCGCAAGCTGCTGGAGAACCTCGACAGCCCTGAGGAGAAGATGGCCCTGCTGGTCGGTAAGATCGATGACACCATCGCAACCGTCTTCCGGCAGATATCGATGAACCGGTTCGAAGACCGGATCCACCGCGCCCGGCGCGAGGAGGGCGAGCTGACCTCCGACCGTTTTTCGGAACTGTGGATGGAGACGCAGGCCCCGGTCTATGGCGACTCGGTCACGCTGACGGACAACTACCGGCTCTGGTGGAGCTACATCCCGCATTTCATCCACACACCGGGATATGTGTACGCCTACGCCTTTGGCGAACTGCTGGTGCTCGCACTCTATCAGGAGTACCTGAACTCCGAAAACGGCTTCAACGACGCCTATATGGCTATGCTGGAAAAAGGCGGGTCTGATTGGCCGTCCGACCTGATGGCAGGACTGGGTGTCGACATCACCGATGAAACCTTCTGGAACCGCGGCCTCGACGCCATCGACTCCCTGATCGGTGAGGCCGAGGCGCTCTTGCCGGAACTGGATCGCACAAAGGAAGAATAGAGGATATGAATCGTATGGATCTGTCATCCGCAGGCGACAAGGACAATTTGCAGAATTTCCGGAAACAGGTCCGGGATATGTTGCTGATGCTTCGGACATCACTGGATGCCGAGACGGTTTCGATGCACTGGGTGAACACCAATCGGGATCAATTTGTGCTGGCCGGTTATGCCACCAGTCGCCGCGATGTCATCTTCCAGGATCGCATCAGCCGGCAGAAGCATTTTTTGGGCAAATACAGCTCCATCAAATCGATCACCCGGCTGGAAAAGAACAGCCACTTCAAACCGGCGGACCTCGTCCATTACTCGGGAGCGCCACAGGTCAATTACATCTACCTGGTTCCGTTCGTGTTCCGGGCCGAAACCGTGGCCATTACGGTTGTAGAGACGTCCCATAAACCGGAGCTTTCCGCTTCCGACGAGAAGGTTACAGCAGCTTTTCAAAAAGTGCTGGGACGCATGCTGCAGTCCTACCAGGATGTGGCCGATCTGACCGAGAAACAGACCGAGTGGGTGGAGTACGACCGGATGGTCCGCGACCTGACTAAGGCGGAGGAACCTCTGGAACTGGCAACCAGGCTGGCAGATCAGCTTCAGCAGTTTGTGGGCGACTCCGGCGGGGTGATCCTGCTCGCAAGGGGGCTTGATGCGTGGCATACGGTCTGCAATTCCCTGGAGTCCCGGTACCCGCCGCCGGTCGGACTGGAACTGGAAAAAGGGTCGATCGCGGAACAGGCCCTGATGGATGGAGAGCCGTTTTTTTCACCTCACTTCAATGCCAATCCCAAACGGGTCTCGTCAGCCGAACCGCTCTGTTATGGATCTTCCCTGGCTGTTCCCGTACTCCACCGACAGCGGCGCCAGCTTCTGCTCGTAGTCTACAGCGAGAATCCCCTGCTCTTCAATGACGCACTGAAACACAAGATCGGCAACCTCTGTCGAATGGCCGGACTCAAACTGGAAGCCATGCTTCCTGATCTGGATGTGTACGATAATCTGTTTTCCAGCCGCCTTTCCAGTTACTCGCAGGATCTTTTCAACGGTGCATTGGGACGGCTAACCGGTTTGAAACGGCGGCATGAAAGCACACTGGCCACCTGGGTCGGCATGATCAGCATCGGCAATATCAATGATCTGCGCACCAGGTACCGGCTCGAGGATCTCACTATGCTACAGCAGAAGGTACTGGCCGGTATCCGGCCGCAGCACTACGGGATCCCGGGAATTGTCGGGCAATACAGTGATTATGTGTACACTTTCCTTCTGCAATCCACCGACGAGTCGGCGTTTCTGTCGTGGACCGGCCGCATAAGGGAAGCTTTCCGGCAACCGGTACCCCTGTCCATGAAAAACGGCGAAATCGTTCAACTCAATACGGGAGTGACCAGACTGAATGGCACGGCGGACCCGGATGCCATCCTGCGGTTGATAAAAAAGGCAATGAACGATGCCGTGAAACAGCAGAAATTTATCGTGGAGGTATGAAATGGCCGTGTGTTATCTGATCATCATCGACGGACTCGGGGTAGGGGCGCAGGAAGATTCCGGCCTGTATGGCGATGAGGGAAGCAACACATTGGGACATGTGGTGGGCCGGACCCGGTGCAGGTTGCCGGAATTGGGACGCATGGGCCTGGGCAACATCATTCCGCTGGACACCGTCCCGCCGGTGAGCGAGCCGCTGGCGGCATTCGGGAAGATGCGGGAAGTTTCCCCCGGGAAAGACTCCACGACCGGTCACTGGGAAATCGCCGGTCTTCGTATGGACCAGCCGTTCCCGACCTACCCCGACGGTTTTCCCGACGATGTCATCGAAAAGTACTGCCGGCTCACAGGTGTGAACGGGGTCCTGGCCAACAAGCCTGCATCGGGCACGGCTGTCATCGAGGATTTTGGCAGGGAGCACCAGGAGACCGGACTGCCCATCGTGTATACATCGGCAGACAGTGTCTTCCAGGTGGCTTGCGACGTACAGACCGTACCGTTGGAGGTCCTGTACAAGTGGTGCGAAATCGCCCGGATAGAGGTGATGACCGGTGAACATGCGGTGGGACGTGTGATCGCGCGGCCTTTTGAGGGTGAGCCGGGATCCTATCGCCGGCTATCCGACCAGCGGCATGACTACTCCCTGAAGCCGCCCCGGCCCTTTCTTCCCGGCTATTTGCAGGAGCAGGGGATCGAAACCATTTCCATCGGAAAGGTGACCGACCTCTTTGCCGGTGAGGGCTTCGACCGGTCCCTCCGCACAAAAAGCAATTCCGAAGGCATCCGGATGCTGGAGAAAGTCGCGGAGGAGGTGCAGACCGGTTTTGTTTTTGCGAACCTCATCGAAACAGATCAGAACTTCGGGCACAGAAATGACACCGAAGGTTTTGCGGGGGCACTCGAAGAGATAGACCGGGAGATACCCGGATTCCTTGGGCGCCTGCGCAAGGACGACCTGGTCATCATCACCGGCGACCATGGTAACGACCCAACCATGCCAAGTACCGATCACTCCCGCGAATTTACACCCCTGCTGGTCTATCCCGTGTCGTCGGCCACAGGGCATGAGCTACATACCCGCAGCAGCTTCACCGATATTGCCGTGTCCGTCTGCGGTTTTTTCGGCGTTGAAAACCCGTTCCCCGGAAAGTCGTTCATCCGGCAGGAAATCACAATTGGGAAATAAATGGAGACAATTGACGTATAACATCCTTACCTTGACATCGTTTTTCCACTAACGGAACCATTCACCCGACAGATGGTATGCTGTTTGGGAAATCCTCTCTCAAAGATTGTATATTGCGTGACCGGCCCGAGCGGTTACCCACAGTCTGAACAAAAAACAAACCAACGAACTTCAAGTGGCTAAGAAGAAAAAAGAACCGAAAAATCCGAGTCCAAGTGGAATTTCAACAAGGGAATCACAATCCCTTGACAGATACCTGCAGGAAATTGGAAAAGTGAGCTTGATCACGCCCGATGAAGAAGTGGAACTGGCCAAGAAGATTCAGGCAGGCGATCAGGATGCCCTTGAGAAACTGACCAAAGCAAACCTTAGGTTCGTGGTCTCTGTGGCTAAACAGTACCAGAACCAGGGGCTCTCCCTCGGCGACCTGATCAACGAAGGCAACCTTGGACTGATCAAAGCCGCTAAACGCTTTGATGAAACCAGAGGATTCAAGTTTATTTCATACGCTGTCTGGTGGATCCGTCAGTCCATTCTTCAGGCCCTGGCAGAACAAAGCCGTATTGTGCGCCTCCCGCTGAACAGGGTGGGGGCCCTGAACAAGATTGGTAAGGAACTTTCCAAACTGGAACAGGAGTATGAGCGCATTCCGTCTGCAGCAGAACTGGCCGAAAGCCTTGAGATGACGGTTTCCGAAGTATCCGACACCCTGAAAATCTCTGGCCGTCATCTTTCGGTGGACGCCCCCTTTGCACAGGGCGAAGACAACCGGCTGCTGGATGTCCTTGAGAATGAGGAAACTCCCGATCCGGACAACGACCTGATGGGGGAATCGCTCAAGGTTGAGATCGAGCGGGCCCTTTCCAAACTCACAAAAAGGGAAGCGGAAGTGATCCGGCTTTACTTCGGTATCGGCCGTGAGCACTCGCTCACTCTGGAAGAGATCGGCGAACGATTCGATCTGACCCGGGAACGGGTGCGCCAGATCAAGGAAAAAGCCCTTAGAAAACTGCGCCACCACAACAGAAGCCTGGCTTTGCGTGTCTATCTGGGGTGACAGGGTAACATCCTGTTACAAATCCGTCAGAAAAGATAGCTTCCGGAAGCAGGTACAGGTAATTGAGAGAGTTGCGTTTACAACTGTTTTGGATATCAGGGGGAAAAACCAGGAAACAGGCATGAACTTTTTCCGCATTCAATCGTAAAAATATGTAGAAAGGCACGGAAATCTGCCGGATTCTTTTATATTGAGGTTAGGTAGAAGGAGTGCCTGAAGTGTAACAGCAAGTAGACAGTACTACGCAAGAAAGAAAAGCCGGAAACGTTCTGAATACGGAACGATGAGTCAAAAAGGCAGATTGATCAGAGTAACAGGTGACACAGGCAGCAACAAAAACGGAGAACATCATGACACATCTCAAAAACATATCCGCTATACTGATAGCCGCCCTTATCTTTACCGGCTGCTATACACAGGTCAGGGTTATCGAGGAGCGTCCGGTCCGCACAGTCTCCGATCGTTATGCCACAGAACGTGCCCAACCTGTTTCTGATCAGGACATCTACGACATGGGCTACGAAGATGCCCTGCACGATGCCGATCTCTACTTCCGGGACTACAACAGATATCGCTCGTCTGTCAGCTACTATACCTACAGACCTTCCAGGACCTACGTTCGGACTTCCTGGGCCGTCGGAAGCCATTTCTACTGGGGCATGGGATACCATTACAGCGACTGGGGATGGCACGCACCCTGGCACCTGCACTGGTACCATCCCTGGCATTCCTCTCACTGGTATGCATGGCACACCCCTTATGCATGGCACTCACCTTATCGCTGGCACCGGTACCCGACTTATGGCGGCTGGTATGGCCCGCATGGTTACGGCCCCAACTACTACGTCGTCTACAACTTCCATAACGTTACCGGTCAGAAAGCTTCCCGCACACGGATGACCAGGACTCCTGTCGCAACAACTGGCACCCGCGCATCTGCGATCTCCCGTGATGGCACCAGGACTACCGGCGTCAGGAGCACGGCAACACAGGGAGTTACGCGGACTGGCGCAACCACAGTCGACCGCAGGACCAATGTCACCCGCAGCACGGGCACTACCCCTTCAACGGTACGTCGCGATGCGGGGACCACCACAACACGTTCAGGCGGTACTGTGACCCGGAACACAGCGCCTACCCGCAGCAGCGGTACGGTGGATCGCAGCAGTTCCACTACGTCCCGCGGCAGCGGTACGGTCAACCGCAGCTCCGCGCCGACACGAAGTACCGGTACAGTGAACAGAGGGAGTACAACGACCCGCAGCAGCGGTACCGTTAACCGGAGTTCCACACAGACCCGAAGCAGCGGAACGGTGAATCGCAGCAGCAACACCACTTCCCGCAGCAGCGGTACCGTTAACCGGAGCTCCACACAGACCCGAAGCAGCGGAACGGTGAATCGAAGCAGCAACACCACTTCCCGCAGCAGTGGTACCGTTAACCGGAGCTCCACACAGACCCGAAGCAGCGGAACCGTCAATCGCAGCAGCACACCTCCGTCGCGCAGCAGCGGAACGGTGAACCGGAGCAATAACACCACCCGCAGTAGTGGCAATTCTTCCTCGCGGTCGCGCAATGACTGATTAAAACAGGGATGGATCAACCTTTGTGAAGTCCCTCCCTGTTCTTTCAGAATGCACCGGGCCATCCCTTCATTTGATTCCAATGTTGAGAAAGGTGTATTCCGAACAGAATTCCGCCGCAGTATGACCGAAGTCAACGCAGATATTCTTACCGGAGATAATCAAAACCTGCACAAAGAAAGATTTGCAGAAGTCCCGGAGTTTGTAACACCTGTTTGTCATGAAATGAAATGTCCATGACCGGGCATAATCCCGGACACACATGAGCTTGATTATAGTCGTCATGGACATTCTATGTGACCTAATGAATCAATGATTATAAACACATGAAACACCCAACATTATTATCCAGCGAATGACATCATCCACTCACTTTTCTCGATCCATTCTGGCCATTGCGTTTATTCTGGCAGGAATGACGTCCGCCCAGGCACAGTACAGCTTTGACGCGCTAAGGCTTTCAACACAACTGCCGGGACAGGATCCACACAGCATTGCCCTGGGCAGCTCCTCGGTTTCCCAGCTGCAGGGTTTCGGGTCATACCTGAACAACCCGGCCGTGGCCGCCAAAATACCCGCCAGTGCCTTCAGTGCCGGAATCGGAGTCAGGGAAATTTCCACCGAGTCGACATACCTCGATGTAAACCGGAACTTTACCGAGAACCAGACCGGGGTTACCCACATCGGATTCAGCTACAAGATGCCGACCGTCGTCGGAAGCCTGGTCTTTGGCGGTGGGTATGTACAGACGGCCGACTACAACTCCGCCTTTACCATTGACGCTTACAACGACCTGACTTCCCGTACATACCAGTTCCTCACCGACTACACCAACGACATGGCCTACAACACCTTTGCCATCGACGATTTCAACGGATTCCAGGAGTCCGTCTTCGAATATGGCGGGTTCCAGGGCGTCGATCAGTTTGCGGAAACGACCCGGCGCGGACAGTCCGGCGAATACAGCATCTTTTTGGCAACGGAATTCCAGGAGGACTTTTTCCTGGGCCTCTCCGTCGGTATTCCTGTCTCCAAATCAGTCTTTGAACAGGTCTTCATCGAATCCTCACCCCTCGATGTCTCCGGCCGGCCAGTGTACTCCGGTGAACAGAATACCGGAACGTTCAATATCAGCCGCGTGCTCTTTGAAGAGAAAATCACGGTGGATGCGGTTGGATACAATGCAAGGATCGGCCTCCTGTACTCCGGCCTCGACATGGTCGACCTGGGTGCCAGTTACACGACCGGAACCCGCTGGAATGTAGAAGAGCGTTTTGATGCCTTTGTCCAGACAAGGTTCCGCGACGTGGTAACCGTTGATGGAGAGGTCATCGTGGACGGTGACGGCAATACGTTCGGACCACAGCTCAGTGACGAACTCTCCGGCGAATATTCCTACAAAGTGCGCACGCCCGCCCGGATCAACCTGGGGGCCTCCACCAAAAATCTTCCATTCGCGGATATCTCCGCATCAGCCGAACGGGTGAACTACAGCAGCATCCGGCTGAGTGATTTTGATTCGGCCGACCGGGAAGTGGAAATCGATGAAAACAACTTTATCAACAGGAATTTCAAGGATGTCTGGAATTTCCGGGTCGGTGCCGCATTCAAAGTGTCCGATTCATTTGAGCCCCGCATCGGCTGGTCATTCATGCCCAATCCGATTTCCTACCTCGAAAACAACGACCGTCATTATCTGAGTGCCGGACTCGGGATTGGAATCAACCAGAGAACAACATTTGATTTCGGCATACAGTACGGACTCTGGAAGACCACCGAGGATCTCTATTATGTGGACGCGTCCACCGGGATCATCGTCGACCCCAACACCAATGCACCGGTGACCTTCTTTGAAACCGCTGACCTGGATGTGGACCGATTCCATGCCACATTCGGAATTACCTTCCGGTTCTGAAAGCATGATCCCGGATGATATCCTGGCAGGCGGTGCCCTGTCCGGGTGAATATGCCATGGTGATTTCCTGGACGGAAGATGTCCTTACAATCAGCACGATCTTTTTTAATGTCCGGCGTCACATATCACGGTACTGGTAGTGCAACTTTTTGGCTTTTTCAGGGCTGATGCCATGCGGATTGATCGTGAACACGGCATTCTTCACCCTGCGCACCACATGCGATGCGGTGCTGCCCATCATAAGGTAGTCCAGACCCGTCCGGCCCACCGATGACATGAAAACCAGGTGATACCCCTTTTCATGGGCAAGGTGTTCGATTTCAACATAAGGAGCCCGGTTACCGGTGACAACCCGGGCATCCACCCGCTTCCTGATGTTCCTGAAATGTGAATCGGCAAGGTCCCGGATCTCTTTCCGCCTTTTTTCTGCCGTCGCCTCCGCAGCTGCAGAGTCAAAGAATTGTTCGTCGCTAACGACATGCACCAGGTCAATGGTCCCGCCCGTTCCTTCAGCAATGCTGCTGGCAAACGGAAACACCTGGTAGGAGTTCTCGGAAAAATCGGTTGTCACCAGCAACGAGGTCATGTCCCCCAAGTCCGATTTTTCCGTGACCGTGATCATCGGTTTCTTGCACATCCGCAGCACTTTTTCCGTGACCGATCCCATGACAAACCGGCTGAACCCGGTACGTCCGTGCGTGCTCATGATCACCAGGTCGAATTGGTTGGATGTGTGGATGATGGCGCGCGCCGGATTACCGACATCGAGCACGGGCGTGGAGAGCAATTCGGGCTGGATGTGCTTCTCCGCAACTTCCAGCAGCCTCTCGTGCAGCACTTTTTCGATTTCCGAATACTTCTCATGAGGTGTGATACCCGATCCAACGTAGTAAAAGCCGTCGAGATCCGTGACAGGGATATAGGCATGGAAAGGTGTGACACTGCCCTCGAACTGACGGGCGAACGTATTTGCTGCTTTGAGAGCATGTTCACTCAGTTCTGAGAAGTCGACCGGAACCAGGATTTTCGGATGTAACATGGCTGCCTCCCTAATTATGAGCAATGAGTGTGGTCAGAAACGATGTGAAAAATCCACTGAATTGTATGCGATGCTTGCAAGATAGCCAAAGAACTGGCAATTGGAAATATTCCGGAAGCCGGCACAGCGCCCCCCTCCAGGAAAATCCAGTTTGCTGATTATTTCCTAATCCTGTAATATGAGCGCATTATACCCAGAAATCATCTCCATGGAACTATCTAACTGGCCGATAATCACGATTAATGACAGGGAGGTTTACCGGCACCGTGTCGGGCCGCTCACGATTTTCATGAAAAGGCTCCTCAACGAGATATGGGTAGCCAGCACCAGGGATGAATCCATTCGCGGCACACCTTCAGAATTGCCTGAAAAACCGGAGTGGGTTCGCATGTCCCTGCCCGGCGATTTTGAAAAGTACCGCCTCCAGCCGGTCATGCCGGACATGCCGGTGATCATCGACACCGAGCATGCCTATCGTTTTGTCAGCAAGACAAGCACCAGGGTATACTCCCGTATACCAGTATGGGTACGGATTGCCCCGGAGTCGCGCGAGGATCTGGTCATTGCTGACATACCGACAGTGATCCTCTCTGAGACATGGTTCGGGACTTTCACCGATGGGGAGCCCTCATACGCCCTCTCGTCAACTGCCCGGAGAATCCTTACTGAAGACCTTCTGGAGCCGCACCTGGTCGTGTGTCCCCTTGAGATCCGCAATAACAGCGACGATGAGCTGAAGTTTGAAAAAGTCTGCCTCCGGGTGGAACGCCTTTCGATCTATGCCAGAGAGAACGCACTTTGGTCGGATGAGACGGTGATAAATTATCAGGGGATGGACAGCAGCACCGACACGGAGATGAAAGGTGTCCGCCCGCGGGAGTCCGGTGATGCGAAACTGGTGAGCAAACCCCGCAGTCCGGTCAGGAAAAGCATCGGCCAGAAAACGTTCAGGCTGCTCAAGGATTTCCACATTCCGGGATTTTGAAATGATACGGAAACAGGTTGTCAGGAACTCAGCTGCCATAGGTATCAATCACAATTAATCGTTCAGCCATGGATTTTTTGTCATCGCTTTTTGGAGATCAGTTAACTGAAGAGCGACTGTTCCTGCTCTTGCGGGTCCTGATCATACTTGTTGTTGGGCTGCCGCTGTTGTTCATCCTGCGACGAGTACTGAACCGCCATATCACCAGGCACTACTCCCAGCACTACGGAATGCTGGCGGGCAAGTTGGTTTTCTATCTTGGGATGACCATCCTGCTCATCACCCTCCTCCACGAATTCGGCTTCAGCCTCACCCCGCTCCTGGGTGCCGCCGGTATTTTGGGCATAGCCATAGGTTTTGCATCCCAAACCACCGTTTCAAATGTGATCAGCGGTTTTTTCCTGGTGGCGGAAAAATCCTTTGTGGTGGGAGACGTGATCAGCGTCAGCGGAAATGTGGGAGTGGTTTACTCCATCGACACGCTGTCGGTTAAGATCCGCATGTTTGATAACCGGTTTTTGAGGGTGCCCAATGAGACCATGATCAAATCCGAATACATCAATATCACCCGTTTTCCCATCCGCCGGGTGGACTGTCATGTTTCCGTTGCGTACAAAGAGGATTTGAGCAGGGTGAGCGAGGTTCTGTTTGATGTGGCGGCAAAACTTCCCTATTCGCTTCAAGAACCGCCGCCTTTGCTGATTTTTGACAAATTCGGAAGCTCATCCATCGATTTGCTGTTCGTGGCCTGGGCAAGGAAGGAGAATTTCCTGAAGCTTCGGAACGGTCTTAATATGGGTATCAAGGAGCGGTTCGACAAGGAAGGTATCGAGATCCCGTTCCCGCATGTATCAGTCTATGCCGGGTCTGCCACGAAACCGCTTCCGCTGGATCTGATATCGAGAGACGGTACCGTGTTATCCACCGGTGCCCAAAGTGGCATTGGGACCGGAAATCCGGGAAGTGAAACAGATTAAAATGTCACGCTTTTGAATCTTCCCGCTGGAGCATCTCTTCGAGCAGGTGATTGATGCCCAGTACTTTCTCCACGTTCAAGACGAAGGCAATCCCTTTGCCGGGCTTGTCAAGCTCCCCTGCCTTGACTATGACTTCCAATACCTTATCCGTAATCTTGTGAGGAACAAGGGTAAGAATCACTTCCTTTTCCGGCTCGATATTGAGGGAAAAAAGCTTGGCGTGTTCGTGCACGCCGGTCCCCCGTCCATGGAGGATCGTCCCGCCGGCGGCACCGGCCTCCCGGGAAGCTTCTATGATCTCCTCGCAAAATCCCTTGTCCACGATGGTGACAATCAGTTCAAATTGGGCAGTGATATCCATGGATTTCAATGGTTGGTCCGTCGGTTTCTGTTTCTTCTTATGGAGATGTACAGCCCCGGTGAACCGGGTAATGTCCAGAATAAAAGCTACTCCGTTTCCGGGTTTGCTCATTTTGACGCTTTTGCTGATGATATCAAGAACGTCCTCGGCATGTTCATCTGATACGACAGTGAATATGATGTCCTTTTCGGGCTCCATCGGTATCCCCCAGAAGGTCTTGCACCTCTCAATACCCGTTCCCTGGCCATGAATGATGGTGGCACCTTCGGCCCGTTTGCGACGGGATGCCTTCACCACCCGGTTGGTTTTATTCCGGCTGACAATGGTTATTATCAGTTTTTGGCAGTTTTTTAGCTGTTCAATCATTGCGACGTTCTTTCCATGCGTAAAGCAGTCCCAAGGTAAGGACCGAAATGATAGGAGCCAAGGCGACCAGTGCGATCATCCCGAAACTATCGATCATCGGATCTCGTCCGGGCAGCACCTCACCGACGCCAAGTGCAACTGCCATGATAAACGTAACGGTCATGGGTCCTGTTGCCACGCCTCCGGCATCAAATGCCACAGATGTGAAGGTTGGCGAAGTGAATTGCATCATGATCAAAGCGATTACGTACCCGGGAAGCACGAGCCAGACAATCGGAATGCCTGCGAGCAGGCGGAGCATGGCCAGGGCAATCGAAAAACCAACACCGATGCAGAGTGTGTAAAGCAGTACGTTTTGGGGTATATATCCACCAGAGACTTTATCGACCTCGTGATTCAGGATTCGGATAGCCGGTTCAGCGATGGTCGCGACAAATCCAAGAACAAAGCCGATTGGGATGAGGATCCATTTGTTATCCATGGATCCCAGAACCTCGCCCATCATGGTGCCGGCCGGTTCAAATCCCACATGGACCCCCTGGAGAAACAGGGTGAGGCCGATGAATGCCAGAAAGATACCTTTGATGATATCGGTTACTTTCTTCCATGGCAGGCGCAGGAACAATACCTGGGCAATGAGGAAAAAGAGGACCAGCGGAATCAGTGCAAACACCACTTCCATAATAACACTTGTGATTCCGTTGAATACCGTTACGTTCATAGGCCCTGATTTCTATCCTCTTTATTCCATTTATATACTGTCGATCATTTACTGTCGATGGTCTGCCTCTCCGCTATCCGTAGATGATTCCGAGTATCAACACGGCAAGCACCGGACCGATGGAAGCCAGTGCGACCAAACCAAACCCGCTGTCGGAGCTTTTTCTGCCGCCCAGGACAGCCGCTACACCAATGCCGTAAGCCAGGATGAATGGCACGGCAAGGGGGCCGGTCGTCACGCCGCCCGCATCGAACGATATGGAGATGAACTGTTCCGGTACGAAAAAAGCGAGCGTGAAAATGAGCAGATATCCACCGGTGAGCAGATATTTGATCGGGATGTCAAAAATGATGCGCAGTACGGCGAGCCCCACGAAGATGGCGAGACCCAAAGCCACGGTGTAGATGAGCAGATTGCGGTTCACCTCGCCATCCGAAACGGAGTCCACATAGTTGGCCAGCACGCGCACATCCGGTTCGGCAACCGTCACGACAAAACCGAGAATGAAGCTGATCAGGACGATCAGCCAGACCTTTCCCATCCTGGGCAGGGCAGATCCGATCAACTCACCGATGGGAAGTAATCCGATGTGCACCCCGAGCAGGAAAAAAATGAGTCCGGCCGAAACAAAGACCACACCAACGATGAACTGTAAAAAATCCTCCATGGGGAGCCAGATGATCGTGAACTGCAAAAGGATGACGATCAGTGTGACCGGCAGTACGGCCTGGACGACTTCGCTTATGGTTTCTCGGACATTTTGCATGTATTGCTTTCAGGTTTCGGTCTGATCCCTTTATGGATAAAAATGTCTTGCAACAATCATGTGAACACCAATGCAGCCGGGAATCATTCATTATACCGCTCAGCTACCAGATAACCCGTTTCGCGTGGTGGGAAAAAGGTGTCACCTCAGCTCATCCGGAAAAACTTTTTCTTCCCCTCAAGATAGGGAAGGAAGACCTTTTTCAGGGCGGAATGTTTTGGGTGACTGAGCCCCGGGTCGGAATCGTGCATTTCCAGAGCCGTGTTCTTGGCTGTTTCCAACAGGTACTGGTCGCCCAGGATATCTGCGTAACGGAATTCAGGCAGGCCGCTCTGACGGGTACCGAGAAAATCACCCGGACCGCGCAATTTCAGGTCGGCTTCGGCAATCCGGAATCCATCACCGGTCTCTTCCATGGTGCGGAGCCGGCTGCGCGCCTCGCGGCTCTGCTTTACATCGGTCAGCAGCATGCAGTAACTCTGCCGGGCGCCACGGCCGATCCGGCCGCGCAGCTGATGCAACTGTGACAGACCGAACCGCTCGGCATGCTCCACAACCATTACCGACGCGTTAGGTACGTTTACGCCTACTTCGATGACCGTGGTGGAGACAAGGACCTGGACACGGTTCTCCTTGAAGTCACGCATCACCTCGTCTTTCTCCCGGGTGGACATGCGGCCGTGGAGCAGTCCGACCCGGTATCCGGGAAATTCAACACGTATCTGGTCGAACCCTTCGGTTGCATTCTTCAGGTCCATGGCCTCGGATTCCTCGATGAGCGGGTAGACCACATACACCTGTCCGCCTTCCAGGAGCTGCTCGGTGAGAAAACGGTGCAGCTTTTCCCGTTCGGACTCCCGGAGCACCCTGGTGACGATCTCCTTTCTTCCCGGCGGCAGATCGCGGATCACCGACAGGTCAAGGTCACTGTACAGGGTCATGGCCAGCGACCTTGGGATAGGAGTTGCCGACATGACCAGGATGTGCGGGTTTTCACCCTTATCCCGCAGCATGGCACGCTGTGCCACACCGAATCGATGTTGTTCATCGATGATGGCCATGCCCAGGCGATGAAACCTGATCGCCTCCTGAATTATGGCGTGGGTGCCCACGACAATATCTGCCTTCCCCCCGGCTATGTCGGTCAGGACATCTTCCCTCAGTGCCCGTTTCTGATTTCCGGTGAGCAGCCGGATGTTCACCCCAAGGGGCTCCAGCCACTCCGACAGGGTTTGGTGATGCTGCTCTGCCAGGATTTCGGTAGGCGCCATCATCACGGCCTGAAAACCACTGTCGATGGACATGAGCATGGATCCGATGGCCACCACCGTTTTACCCGAACCCACATCCCCCTGGAGTAACCGGTTCATCTGCCTTCCGGAGCGTATGTCGCGCTTGATCTCACCAAGTGCAGTTTTCTGGCCTTTGGTAAGCTCAAAAGGCAGTACATCGTTGAAAAACCGGGTGGTAAGTGGACGTGTGACGTTCATCACCGGACCGGGCGTCTTGTCGAAGACCTCCCTTTTCAAGGTTACCACACTCATTTCAAAAAGAAACAGCTCCTCGAATTTGAATCGCTCCAGCGCTTTTGCGTGCTGAGATGGATCTTCCGGAGCGTGGATGTGCCGGAATGCCGTGCTTCGGTCTGGATACCCGAACTGTTTCAGAAGCTCATCCGGCAGGAATTCGGGGATGGGTGTGCGGTCGAGAGCCGTGAGTATCCACTTCCGCAACAGTCCGGAGGTGATGTAGGTCTTCTTGAAAAACTGGTTGCCGGGGTATATGGGGATGATGCCTGCAAAACGCTGCTGTTGTTCTTCCTGGCTGGCAATGTCTGTGGACGAAAGCTGTTCCACTTCCGGGTGGGCCATGGACAGATAACGGCCAAACCGCTTCACGGTACCAAAAAAAGCGTAATACTCACCTTTTTTAATGGTGTTCCTGAAATAGGAGATTCCTTTGAACCAGACGGTCTTGAGCTGGCCGGTTTCATCCCTGAGGATGGCCTCGAGCCTTTTTTTTCGTCCAAAACCGCTCTCTGTGACGGACGTGACGGTTCCCATGACAGTGACTTTTTCACCGGAACCCTGCAGGCGGTGGATTTTCAGGATGGTGCGCCGGTCAAGATAGTTCCTGGGAAAGAAACGGATCAGGTCGCCGGGAGTCCGCACACCGGATTCTTGCAGTGCTTTTGCTCTTGCCGGACTTATTCCGGGTATGTCGGCCAGTATCAATTGGTATATCAGTATATATCAGTTAGTATTTTATTATACTACCAGAGCGGGTGATATTGTATCGGATGGCGTTCTGTTTGATGGTTTTGCTACGAAGGAGATTTTTTTATGGGTTTAAGGTTGCATTGTGCCTATGAAATTCCATATATTTGCAGACTCTTCAACATCCATTACCAAACAGAATGAACAGTGCCAACGATACAGCAGTTAATCCGTAAAGGCAGAAAGAACAAAATTAAGAAAACTACGGCTCCTGCGCTACAAGACTGCCCGCAGCGCCGTGGGGTATGTACCCGTGTATATACCACCACGCCAAAGAAGCCGAATTCCGCTCTGCGAAAAGTCGCTCGTGTTCGCCTGACTAACGGTATTGAAGTCACCGCATACATACCAGGTGAAGGACACAATCTCCAGGAGCACAGTATTGTGCTGATCCGGGGCGGCCGGGTCAAGGATCTCCCGGGTGTCCGCTACCACATCATCCGTGGTGCGCTCGATACGGCCGGTGTTGACGAAAGGCGCCAGAGAAGAAGCCTGTATGGCACCAAGCGTCCCAAGTAATGTTTTGTAATGTTCACTATTTAGTTATTTGACCAATGCGAAGAAGAAGTGCCGAAAAGAGAATAGTCAAGCCTGATCCTGATTTCCAGGACAAGTCCGTATCTCTGTTTGTCAACTGCCTGATGAAAGACGGCAAGAAAACGACGGCCCGCAAAATCCTGAAACAGGCTTTTTCGGTAATTGAGGAGAAGACCGGCAAGGTTGGACTTGATGTGTTCAAGGATGCCCTCAACAATACCGCGCCTGTCATCGAGGTCAAGAGCCGCCGCGTAGGTGGATCCACCTACCAGGTTCCTGTGGAAGTGCGCCCGGAGCGCAGTACGGCGCTCAGCATGCGCTGGCTCATCCGGTCCGCCAAGGCCCGTAACGACAAATCCATGGCAGCCCGTCTTGCTCGTGAGCTCATGGACGCAGCCAACAATGAAGGCGGTGCCGTGCGCAAGAAAGATGACACGCACCGTATGGCAGAAGCCAACAAGGCCTTCGCTCATTTCCGATTCTAGAAACCATCGCAATCCGCTTTTACATGTCAGCAACTGCCGCAAATAACACCAAGATCCTCGAAGAGATCAGAATGACGCGCAATATCGGCATCATGGCCCATATTGACGCCGGTAAAACGACGACGACCGAACGAATCCTGTTCTACACAGGGATCAGTCACCGTCTCGGAGAGGTCCATGATGGCGCGGCTACCATGGACTTCATGGAGCAGGAGAGAGAGCGCGGGATCACGATCACTTCGGCTGCAACGACCTGTTACTGGAAAGATCATCGCATCAACATCATTGACACGCCGGGACACGTTGATTTCACCGTTGAAGTTGAGCGATCATTGCGCGTGCTGGATGGTGCCGTTGCCGTGTTTTGCGCCGTTGGGGCCGTACAGCCACAGTCTGAAACCGTCTGGCGCCAGGCCAACAAATATGGCGTGCCGCGCATGGCATTCGTCAACAAGATGGACCGCACAGGTGCTGATTTCTACAATGTCATTGAGCAGATGAAGCAACGCCTGAAGGCCAGCCCGGTCCCCCTGCAGATCCCGATCGGCTCAGAAGACAATTTCAAAGGTGTCGTTGACCTGATGAGTATGCGCGCCTTCATCTGGGATGATGCCACACAGGGCAAATCATTCGAAGAGATCGACATTCCTGCCGACCTGCAGGAGAAGTCGGAAGAGTTCCGGAAGCTGATGATCGAGTCGATTGCCGATTACGATGACTTGCTGATGGAAAAATACCTTATGGAGGAAGATATCACCGTCGAGGAGATGGAAAATGCACTCCGTAAGGCGACCCTGGACCTGAGCATCACACCGGTGCTTTGCGGATCGGCATTCAAGAACAAAGGGGTACAGACGCTGCTGGATTCCATTGTCAAGTACATGCCATCTCCGATGGACGTTGATGCCATCGAGGGAACAAGCCCGTCCGGAAACGGTGAAAAGATGAAGCGCCGGACCAGCATTGAAGAACCTTTTGCATCACTGGCATTCAAGATCATGACCGACCCGTATGTTGGTAAGCTGACATTCATCAGGGTCTATTCCGGACAACTCAGCGCGGGCTCGTATGTCCTGAACGCATCCACCGGAAAAAAAGAGCGTATCGGACGGCTGCTGAAGATGCATGCCAACTCAAAGGAAGATATTGCCGATGTACGGGCCGGTGACATCTGTGCCGCCGTCGGTATCAAGAGCGTTCACACCGGTGACACGCTATGCAATGAAAAATCCCCGATTATCCTGGAACAGATGGTGTTCCCTGAGCCGGTGATCAAGCTTGCCGTAGAGCCGAAAACAAAGGCAGACAACGACAAACTGACGACCGGTCTGGCGAAGCTCGCCGAGGAAGATCCGACATTCAAGGTGAAAGTTGACGATGAGACGGGCCAGACCACGATTGCCGGGATGGGAGAGCTCCACCTGGAGGTGATCGTCGACCGACTGAAGCGGGAATTCAAGGTTGAGGCCAATGTGGGGCAGCCTCAGGTGTCCTACCGTGAAGCCATCACCAAGCCGGTTACCCATCGTGAAGTGTACAAAAAGCAGACTGGTGGCAGGGGTAAATTCGCTGATATCCAATTTGAGATCTTGCCGATTGACGGCAACACAGGATTTGAATTTGCTGACGAAGTCGTAGGTGGCAACATCCCGCGGGAATACATGTCAGCCGTGGAAAAAGGGTTCAAGTCGGCACTTACCAACGGTGTCCTGGCCAACTACTCGGTTGAAGGCGTGCGGGTCCGTGTGTACGATGGATCCTATCATGATGTCGATTCCGACTCCGTCAGCTTTGAGATGTGTGCGAAAATCGGTTTCAAGGAAGCAGCGCGCAAAGCGGCGCCTATTCTGCTCGAGCCGATCATGAAAGTGGAAGTGATCACACCGGAAGAATACATGGGTGATATCATCGGTGACCTCAACGGCCGTCGTGGTATCATTGGAAAGATGGAAAACCGTATCGAGGGTTCCGTTATCGACGTAGAGGTGCCGCTCTCGGAAATGTTCGGATACTCCACGCATCTCCGCTCCCTTTCCCAGGGACGGGCTGTGTACTCCATGGAATTTGAAAAATACGCACCGGTTCCGGAATCGATTGCGAAGGAAGTTATTGAGGAAAAAAAATAGCAAGGAAGGCTTAACACAATAGTTATGGCAAAAGAAACATTTCAACGGAACAAGCCCCACGTGAACGTGGGAACGATCGGACATGTGGATCACGGGAAGACGACGCTGACGGCAGCGATCACCCGGACCCTGGCGGCCAAGTACGGCGGAGTGGCCAAGGCCTTTGATGATATCGACAATGCTCCTGAGGAGCGCGAGCGCGGGATCACAATTGCCACGGCCCACGTGGAGTACGAGACCGAGAACCGCCACTATGCGCACGTTGACTGTCCGGGCCACGCCGACTATGTGAAGAACATGGTGACCGGTGCGGCGCAGATGGACGGGGCGATCATCGTTGTAGCGGCCACCGACGGACCGATGCCGCAGACCCGCGAGCACATACTGCTGGCCCGTCAGGTAGGCGTACCGCGTCTGGTGGTGTTCATGAACAAGGTGGATCTGGTGGACGACGAGGAGCTCCTGGAGCTGGTCGAGCTGGAGGTCCGCGAGCTGTTGAGCAAGTACGAATTTGACGGAGACAACGCCCCTGTGGTGATGGGCTC
>SKWQ01000190.1 GCA_007128855.1 Balneolales bacterium | reverse complement strand
ATCCGCCAGGCCAAAACGTATGATTCGCTTGAAGAGGCCAGGTCGGATATCCGCGCGGCCGGGGAGGAACTGAAGGTCCGGGGGCTGCCGGAGGGGACGGGACCCCTGCTGCTGGCCGTGACCGGTGACGGAAATGTGGCGCAGGGGGCCCTGGAGATCCTGGATCTGCTGCCCATCGAAAAGATACCCGCTGCCAGACTTGCCCGGGACAACAGCCGGGATCAGCTCGCCGATCCGCGCAAAATGTATCTTGTGAACCTGATTCCGGCCGATTACATGGTGCATCGCGGGGGGAAACCGTTCACTCTGGAGGATTACATCACCCATCCGGAAGAATACGAATCCCGCTTTGAGCATTTCCTGGAGCCCGTGGATGTGCTGGTGAACGGCATCTACTGGGATGAGCGGTATCCCCGCCTGGTCACCCGCCAGTGGCTTCGGGACCGGGAAAATTCAGGCACGCGCCGGCTCGGTGTCGTTGGGGATATCACCTGCGATCCGGATGGTTCCGTGGAGTGCACCGTCAAGGCTACCGGGATCGAGGATCCCGTGTTTGTTTACGATCCGGCTACCGGTGACCATGTGATGGGGTTCGATGGACCGGGAGTGGCCGTGATGGCGGTGGACATCCTTCCCAGCGAACTGCCGCGTGAATCATCGGAACTTTTCAGCCGCCTGCTGAAACCATGGATGCCGGCACTGGCCAAAGCAGATTTTCCGGCGTCATTTGCGGCATTGCAACTGCCCCAGGAACTGAAACGCGCCGTTATCGTGCACAATGGACGGCTGACCCCGCCTTACACCTATCTGGAGGAGCATCTCCGGACGCGTTGACGGCCGTCATTCATGGCCGGACCAGCCCGGTCCGCGCACAAACCTGCCCGGCATGGCACCGGTATGCTCTCCGTTTCGCAGGACGGTGACACCGTTAACCAGCACAAAATGAACCCCGGTGGCATAGTGATGCGGATCGTCGAAGGTGGCATGGTCCCGGATTTCCTCCGGATCGAAAATCACGATATCGGCAAAATAGCCCTCTTTGAGAAGGCCGCGGTCCCGGTCGATGCCCAGAATGCGAGCCGGAAACGCCGTGAGCCGGTGGATCGCATCCTCCAGGGTGATCAGCCCGCGGTCGCGCGCGTAATGTCCCAGCACCCGGGCGAAATTGCCGTATGCGCGCGGATGCGGATTGTTGTTGAGGAAGACCCCTTCGGCGGCGATCGATCCGCCGTCGGAACCGAAGGTCATCCACGGAAGCTGCACCTGACGTTCCACGTTCTCCTCGGACATCAGATGGTACACGGCGCTGATGCCGGAGTTGTCCTCGGTAATCAGGTCCAGTACCGTCTCGGAGGGCGCCGTTCCGCGCAGTTCGGCCACTTCGGCCAGCGACCAGCCGACAAACTGCTGCAGCCCGTCGGAGCGGAATCCGACCAGCGTGATATCATCCGGTGAGGCCACCATCTGGAAGAAGTTCTCCCAATCGGGATCGGGGCGCTCCATCTCACGGATGATCTCGGCCCGCACGACCGGATTCTCAAATCGCTCGATCATGTCCCGCCGGCCGCCTTCCCGGGCCCAGGGCGGCACAACCGCCGAAAGCTGGGTGGAAGCGGCCGTGTACATGTACATGTTGGCCGTCACATCCAGCCCGTCGCGCTGCGCCTGCTCCACGCGCCCGATCACCTCGTCGATTTTGTGCCAGTTCTCTGTGCCTGCGGCTTTCAGATGGTGGATATGGACGGCGATTCCGGCCTCCTCCGCAATGCGGAGCATCTCATCGACCGCTTCGAGGAAACGGTCGCCTTCGCTGCGAAGGTGGGTGGCATAGACGCCGCCGTATTCGGCGGCAGCGGAGGCCAGCGCTATCAGCTCGTCGGTGTCGGCGTACCAGGCGGGGGCGTAGATCAGGGCCGTGCCGAGTCCCATCGCACCTTCCCGCATCGCCTCGCGGACCAGGTCTTTCATGCGTTCGAGCTCATCGGGCGACGGGGCGCGGTCTTCCTGGCCAAGCACGTGGATCCGCACGGTTGTGGCCCCCACGAATGATGCCACGTTGGTGGAAACCCCGCGTTCCTCCAGATGCTCAAGGTACTCGCCCAGGGTGCGCCAGGCGACGTCATACGTTATGTCGCCCTGATCCTGTTCGCGTTCGCGGGCCATCTGCTCGGATAGCGGTCCCATGGACCACCCCTCGCCCATCACTTCCAGGGTGACCCCCTGCTTGATGTCGCTCATAGACCGTCCATCATGAAGCAGCGGCACATTCGCCCAGCTGAGGACATTGATGAATCCCGGGGACACGGCCATGCCGCTGGCATCGATCATTTCCGGTGCGGAAAGCCTGTCAGGGAGCTCGCCGACATGGGTGATGTGTCCGTCACGGACGGCAACGCCGCCGGCGTAGGGAGCGCCGCCGGTTCCATCATAGATCACACCATTGGTGATGATGATGTCGTGCGTGTGGCGGTCGCAGGATGCCAGGGTGAATAAAAGAGGCAGCAGGATCAGCAGCGCAAGTTTGTGCATCAGGGTGTTGCCGTGCATCCGGGGAATGGTACTCAGAAAATTCATTGCAGTGAGGTAATGGTTTTGGAAAAATGGTCACGGAAATTACAAATAATCAGAACGAATTGTTCGTCAGCAGATGCCTGGCAGAAAATCGTCTTTCCCTGAAATAAAGGTCAATATAAAAATACCTTGATGGTTCTGACGGGGGAGTTTTGGTAACCGGGCCGGATTGTAAAAAGATATCAATCCACAAGAAAAACTTTTCTTTTCAAGGGATTCTGTTCATCTTATTTCTTACACATGGTTTCACCGTTAACCTAAACGGAGAGGTGAAGTATGAGAAAGGCCCTATTCCTGATTTTCGCCGCATTTCTGTTATCAGGTATTTCCAATGTCCAAGCCCAGGAGGAAGATTTTGCAACCAGGTTTGAACGCATCATCGAACAGTACATGAACACCAAGGACGGACTGGTCCACAACCGCACAGATCTTGCTGCTGCCTGGGGCGAACGTCTTGAAACAACGTTGTGTACCGCTCCAGACCACATATTCCCTGAGGAGGAACTCTTAATATGGACGGAGATGCGTCCCGGGCTGGTGGAGGTGACCGCAGAGATTGTGGATGCCGAAACCATTGAGAACCAGCGGGAAGCCTTGGCAGAGCTTTCCACGGGCATCAAAAAATTCATCGATCAGTTCGGAAATCCCGGAGAAACACTTTTCGTCTTTAGCTGTCCGCATTTCGGTGAGGTGGAGGCCGTATGGCTGAACCGGAACGAGCGGGTGGCCAATCCCTATCACGGACCCGAAATGATCAACTGCGGCGAAGTGATCGGTCAACTGTAATATTCTCCTTATTCCTGACCGGAAGTTTGAGCTGCAAGTTTCCTGCCCGGTTATCTGAGCTGTAAAATCTGACCGGACATCTGAACTTTATTGGATGGTGATGCTCTCCGGATCAAAGCTGCACGAGGTCGGCCAGAGTGATCTCTCCAAATCCGGCGATGATCCTGTCGCAATTGCGCAATTCTTCCCGTGTGTGCGTGCCCGTGACACCAATGACACGGGCACCGGCTTTCCGTGCGGCTGCAACCCCGGCTACCGAGTCCTCGAATACCACGCACTGCCCGGTTGCCAACCCGATGGCCCGGGCCGATTTGATGTATATTTCGGGATGCGGTTTGCCTGAGGTGACATGGTCCGAGTGGAGCACGGCGTCAAAGAAAGCCGTGATCCCCAGGCCCTCCAGGATGAAATCCGCATTTTTCTCCGGTGCGGACGTGGCGACGGCCATCGGTATGCGATGGTCCTTCAATTCCCTGAGAAAGGGATGGAGTCCGGGCAATGCGGCAGCGGCTGGATCGAACGTCTCCCTGAACAACTGCTCTTTTTCATCGGCCAGCAGGACGATCTCCCTGTCGGATTTGTCAGGAAACAGATGCGAAATCCACTCCTTGTTGGTACGGCCCGAAATGTGCTCCAGGAAGTAGGGCCCGCTCACTTCTTTCCCGTGGCGTGAACAAAAATCCTGGATGACCCTTTTGTGGACAGGATTGCTGTCGACCAGCACGCCGTCCATGTCGAACAGGATGCCAAGCCCGGAATGTCTGCCTGCACTCATATCGAAGGGAAAAAAGTAAAATTGATCACACGGTTTTTTATCTTGCGGTGTCAAGGTAAGAAAAAAAAGAATTCAACCTCTCCAAATCCATTATTGAACCATGAGCAAGATCATCACTGGTAAAAGATGTACCATCATTTTTCGGATCGCTTGCGCGGGCCTGTGGCTGCTGCCGGCTCTCGTCGCAACAACGGCCATGGCAGCGGATGAAACCCGCCTGCTGCGGTTCCCGGATATCCATGAAAACCAGATCGTATTCTCCTATGCGGGCAACCTGTATACCGTGCCGGTGAACGGCGGAACGGCCCGGCGGCTGACCGGACATGAGGGCTACGAAATGTTCCCGCGCTATTCACCGGATGGCCGCTGGATCGCGTTTACGGGCCAGTACGACGGCAACACCGAAGTCTACCGCATACCCGCAGGGGGCGGCGAGCCCGAGCGCATGACCTGGACCCCAACCCTGGGACGTGACGATGTGGCCGACCGCATGGGTCCCAATAACATCGTAATTGGGTGGACCCCCGACGGCTCGCAGGTCCTGTTCCGCTCCCGAAAACGCGAATTCAACTCCTTCAAGGGGCACCTCTACCTGACCCACCCTGAAGGCGATATTGCCGAGAACCTTCCGCTGCCCCGGGGTGGATTCGCATCCTACTCACCCGACGGCACCAAACTGGCCTACAATCGCATTTTCCGTGAATTCCGCACCTGGAAACGCTATCGCGGTGGCATGGCCGACGACATTTGGGTGTACGATTTCGAGACGAAGGAGACCGTCCGCATCACCGACACCCCCGCTCAGGACATCATCCCCATGTGGCACGGAGACCGCATCTATTTCATCTCGGACCGGGAAGAAAGCGGCCGTATGAACCTCTATGTCCATGACCTGGAATCCGATGAGACCCGCAAGCTCACAAATTTTACCGATTTCGACATCAAATTCCCGTCCATCGGACAACGGCATATCGTCTTTGAAAACGGCGGGTACATCTATCGTTTCAATCTGGCTGCCGAGGAGTATCAGCGGGTGCCGATCCGGGTGCGCGACGACCGACTGACCGGCCGCGGCGGCCTCACCGACGCCTCGGAGTTTATCCATTCCTTCGACGTGGCACCCGACGGCAATCGCGCGTTGTTCAGTGCCCGCGGCGACGTGTTCACCGTGCCGGCGCGCAGTGGCATCACCCGCAACCTCACCCGCACACCGGGCGTACACGACCGTAATCCCGTCTGGTCGCCCGATGGCCGCCAGATCGCGTTCATTTCCGACAAAAGCGGGGAGGATGAGATCTATGTCGCACCGCAGGACGGGTCCGGCGAACCGCGCCAGGTCACGACCGGGGCCGATACGTACAAGTACCACATCGCATGGTCACCCGACAGCAAGAAACTGCTCTGGGCGGATAAGAAATTGCGTCTGAACATGGTGGATGTGGCCAGCGGCGACATCACGGTGGTCCGCCAGGCCGAGGCGTGGGAGATGTCACAATACACGTGGTCACCGGACAGCCGGTGGATCGCCTACACGCTGCCCGAGTTGGAGACCATGCAGCGCATCTGGCTCTACTCCGTGGAGAACGGCGAGCATTACAAGGTGACCGACGGCTGGTACTCGGCCGGAAACCCCGAATTCAGCCGCGACGGCAAGTACCTGTTTTTCGTCTCCAACCGCGACTTCAATCCGATCTACAGCCAGACCGAATGGAACCACGCCTACGCCGACATGCAGCGCATCTATCTTGTGACGCTGCGTGAGGACCTGAAATCGCCCTTCAAACCGAAGAACGACGAAGTGAAGATCAATGACGGGGATGACGAGGAGGAAGGCAATGATGTGGACCCATCCGATCGGATCCGCGTCGACACCGACGGACTTTCGCGGCGCATCATCGATCTGCCGGTGCCGGCCTCCACGTACGGCAACCTGTCGTCGGCCGGCTCCCGCATCTACTACCAGCGCAACGGCATGTCCGACCGCCAGACCATGCTGCTCTACTACGACCTGGACGAAGAAAAAGAGCAGGCCATCGGCGCTTTCACCAGCTACCGCATTTCCCATGACGGCAAGAAGATGATGCTGGTCCGCGGCAGCACCTATGCCATCGTTGACCTGCCGGCGAAGGAGACCGAACCCGATCCCGCACTGGACCTATCCAACATAAAAGTGCGCCTGGACCGCACCGAGGAGTGGGTGCAGATCTTCAACGAGAGCTGGCGCCAGATGCGCGACTTCCTCTACGCACCCAACATGCATGGGGTGGACTGGGAAGCGGTGCGCGAGAACTACCGTCCGCTTGTGGACCATGTGGCCCACCGCAACGACCTGACCTACGTCATCGGCGAGATGATCGGCGAACTCAACGTCGGCCACGCCTACGTCGGCGGGGGTGACCGTCCCGAGCCGGAGCGCATCCAGATGGGCCGCCTGGGGGCCGAGCTGTCCCGCCACACCGACAGCGGATTCTACCGGATCGACCGCATCCTGAAAGGGGAGAACTGGGTGGATTCGCGCCGCTCGCCGCTCACGGAAGTGGGTGTCCAGGTGACCGAGGGGATGTATATCGTCCGGGTGAACGGCATGCTCACCTCCGCCATGACCAATATCTACGAATCACTGGTCGACAAGGCCGGCAAGCCGGTGGTTCTGAGCGTGAATGGGCAGCCGCAGGTTTCCGGTGCCAGGGACGTGGTGGTCAAGCCGATTGCCGATGAGGCAGACCTGTACTACTACAACTGGGTGCAGGACAACATCCAAAAGGTTGCCGAGGCTTCCGGCGGACGTGTCGGCTATCTGCACATCCCGGATATGGGTCCGGGCGGACTCAACGAATTCGTCAAGCACTTCTATCCGCAGCTTCGCAAGGATGCGCTGATCATAGACGTGCGCGGCAACGGCGGCGGAAACGTATCCCCCATGATCATCGAGCGGCTGCGCCGCGAGCTGGCCATGATCGACATGGCGCGCAATGCCGTACCCACGCCTGATCCATCCGCCATGATACTCGGTCCCATGGTCACCCTGATCGATCCGTTTTCGGCTTCCGACGGCGACCTGTTCCCGTACCGGTTCCGCAAGCACGGGTTGGGCAAGCTGATCGGACAGCGCACATGGGGCGGTGTGGTCGGCATCCGCCAGTCACTGCCGTTTGTGGATGGCGGATTTCTTAACCGTCCGGAGTTTGCCTCCTACGACACCGATGGCACCGAATGGATCATCGAGGGTCGCGGGGTGGAACCGGACATCCCGGTTGACAACGACCCGGCCAAAGAGTACGCCGGCATCGACGAGCAGCTCAACGCCGCGGTAGAACATCTGCTGGAGCTGCTTGACGAGATGGATGTGCGACTGCCCGAGCCGCCGGAATATCCGATAAAAAGGTAACTCAGGAGGCAGATGACGTGCCGTAAATCCATCTGAACCATACGATTTCTGTCGTCCGCTGCCGCCGCAACCGCATCGGATGAAGAGAAAAATCAAAAAAAGCATCGGATCCCGACGGTTCCGGTGCTTTTTTTTGCTCTCTGCCTGTATATAAATATTTGTCATGTGTCCCAATGGGTTAGTGCGTTTTCTTGGAGCGGGGGTATGACGGATTAGGACTACCGGGTAAAAAAGTTGATCAGTCAAGGGAACGCGGCAGGCCGTTTTTGCCTTTTGCACAGTGCTAACAGACAACAACTGCAAACAACCAATCAACAACCAAATACCGGACCCATGAATAACATGAAATCCATCCTACCCCTGTTCGTGCTCGCATTCGCCCTGGTGCTGAATGCATGCTCCGACGACTCGACCACCGGATCCGACACCCAGGATCCCAGCATTACCGAAATTGCGGCAATCAACGCGCAATTCTCCACTCTCGTGGGCGCACTGCAGGCCACAGGCCTTGACGCCGCCCTCGACGGCGACGGCGAATTCACCGTGTTCGCTCCCACCAACGATGCTTTTGATGCTCTTCCGGAAGGCACGCTGGAGTCACTTACCGATGAGCAGCTCGAATCCATTCTCCTTTACCATGTAATTGGTGCGGAAGTCTTTTCAGGCCAGCTCGATGCCCGGCAGACCGTTGAGACGCTGAATGGCGAAGAGATCTTCATCACGTCCGGCAACAGCGGTGTGAGTGTTAACGGTTCAGCGAGTGTAACTTCCGCTGATATCGAAGCCCGCAACGGTGTGATCCATGTGATCAACAGCGTCATCCTCCCGGATGCCTACGGCACCATCGTCGACAACGCCGCCAAGCGCTACTTCCTTTCCGCACTTGTGGATGCCGTCATCCAGGCCGACCTGGTAGATGCCCTCCTCGGTGAAGGACCGTTCACCGTATTCGCACCGACCGACGACGCTTTTGCCGCCATCGCCGGCGTTGCGTCTGAACTGACGGTGGAAGAGCTGACCGACGTGCTTCTCTATCACGTGATCCAGGGTGAGGTGCTTTCCTCAGACCTGCAACCCACCCAACAGGTTACCGCACTGAACGGCGCGTCGCTGACCATCGAGGTTTCCGGTGGATCTGCAACCGTAAACGGTTCGTCCGGCATTACCATTGTCGATATCCAGGGCACCAATGGCGTGATCCATGTGATCGACCAGGTATTGCTTCCTCCCACGGAATAAGTCGCGTGTTTACACGCCTCAAACTCAGAAAGCCATGGCTGCACAGACGGTCATGGCT
>SKWQ01000240.1 GCA_007128855.1 Balneolales bacterium | reverse complement strand
GCAACACCATCGGCTCGCCCGATGCGGCCTTTGTGGATGCGGTTGGCCTGTTCAGCAACGCCGATCATCCGCTGGAGGATGTGGTCGTGTACGACAACCTGATCTATGCCGGTCGCCGCGCCATCACCACGTTCTATGTCAAGGACAACGACTACCACGGCAATACGATCCACGTGACCGCACAGACAGTGAACAATACCTGGCATGGTGCCATCTACCTTGCCGGCGGTGTGGGCGAGATCAACATCCACAGCAACCAGATCCTGGAAGTGGGCGTGAACGGCACGGGATACGCCGGTGGAATCCTGCTGAACGGCAGTTCCGATGCGGTGAACGTGTATAACAACTACATTGCCATGAACGTACCGAACCAGGGTGAGAGCGAGGCCAACAAGGTCTACGGCATCGTGATCAACTTCCCGAACGCCGGCAATCCGCTGAACATCGTGCACAATACGATCTATCTGCCTGAGACAGGCCTGACGGGCATCCACGCCGGGTTCGGCTGGGAGCGCGACAGCAACGAGATGACCGATGCGGTGCACTTTGTCAACAACATCGTGGTCAACGAGAACGACCTGGATGTTGCCTACGGTGTCGAATGGCCGTGGAATACCGGATTCGGTATGAGTGACTTCAACAACATCTACGTTCCGAATGGCAATTTTGGATTCTGGAACGGTGCTGCTGCAGCCGATCTGTCTGCATGGCAGTCAGCGGCCGAACTGGATGCAAATTCCGTGTCGGCAGCCGTTGAATTCGAGTCAAATACCGACCTGACGCTTGTTGGCACCTCCATAGGTGACAACCGTCTTGCCGGTACGCCTCTTGCCATGGTGACCACGGACATCTTCGGTACCGAACGCAGTGACGAATATCCCTACATGGGAGCATTTGAAGGCGATGTGCCGCTCGATCGTGATACCAGCTCAGATGTGGACCAGCCATATGCCTTCTCACTGGATCAGAACTACCCGAACCCATTCAACCCGGCGACCAATATCCAGTTTACGCTTCCGGAAACCATGGAAGTACGCCTGGATGTGTATGACGTGACCGGCCGTCACGTGATGACGCTGGTCAATGGACAGCGTGAAGCCGGCGTCCATACCGTTGTCTTTGACGGGGCAAGACTTGCAAGTGGTGTCTATGTGTACCGTATTATCGCAGGTCCGCACGTGGAAACCCGCAAGATGACCTTCATCAAATAACACGTAACGAATACTCTGCCATGCGGTCCCGAATATGTTTCGGGACCGCATGGGTCCTGAAAACGAAGAAGCCCGGACTTCACAAGAGGTCCGGGCTTCTTTATGTTTTACAGATATCGTACTAAAACGGCACTTCCACACGCCTGTGCCGTCCGGCATGAGAGCGCATCCGGGCGCCATCCGGCACGATTCCACTTACCGGTTACACCTTTACGAAGATCTTCTTTTTGTACATGTAGCTCAGGATGAAATACCAGAGCACAATCCAGACGATGGCATACATCAGCGAGGCATTGATTTCCGAGGCCAACGGCAGAAACACACCGGTGAATATGACGCGCTGCAGGCTCATCACCCCGTCAGCAGTTGGAATCTGGATCAGATTCATGCTGCGGGCAATGATGCCGCTCATGAAAAAGACAGTAAGCGCATTCACCCCATAGACCACAAACGGACGGGTAAAACGCTGGTATCCCTTCACATCGATCAGCCAGTAGCAGATACCAAAAATCTGCATGCCGAGTCCGGCCGTGAAAATGGCATAGGAGCTGGTCCAAATGGGCTTGTTGATCGGGAAAAACCAGTCCCATACATACCCGATGGTCGCAAGTGCGAATCCCCAGAGCAGGAAACGTGCCGTTTTCTCGATGGGATCACGGTCCGACATCAGTATCACACCCGTCATCACCCCGAGCAGGGCGGTGCCGATCGCAGGCAGCGTGCTGAACAGCCCCTCGGGATCGTATGGACCGTTGCGGTACAGATGCACGTCGGCGAAAATCAGCTGATCGATATACGCTGCCAGATTGGAATGGGATTCATCGATCATGCCCGCGCCATGTCCCGGAACCGGAATCAGCATCATCATGGCCCAGTAAGCGACTAGGATACCCGCAATGCTGTACACGATGGCCCGCGGCTTCAGGTAGATGAACATCACCGAGGCGACCAGGTAGCAGATGGCGATCCGCTGAAGCACCCCCATGATCCTGATTTCAGCGAGATTCTTGTGGATGCCGAACGACGGGTCCAGAGTAAAGTAGGGATAGCCGGCCATCATCAGCCCGAGGCCGAAAATGATCGCAGAACGGACGAAGGTCTTTTTGACCAGGTCGGCATCCTGTGCGCCTTTGGCCATGGCTTTGGTGAACGCCAGGACCACCGACACGCCCACGATGAACAGAAAAAACGGGAACACAAGATCGGTGATGGTCCAGCCGTGCCAGGCCGCATGGCGCAACGGTGGATAGATGTTACCCCAGGTTCCAGGATTGTTGACCAGGATCATGGCGGCAATGGTAGCCCCCCGGAATACATCAAGGGATACCAGGCGTTTCCCGGTCTGCAGGGTCTGCAGGGATTCGTTGGATGTCATAGGTTAAATTACATATGGTTGCTTATTCCAGGGGTCCGGTCAGGCGGATCAGCGGGAACGTATAGGTGTTGCCAAGATACGGTCTTTTTGATAGCAGAAAACGGTGAGATCGGCGTCCGTCAGGGGTTTCCGTTGTGAAGATGCCGGCCAGGGTCGCCCGGATCCCGGACATTCCATCGTGCGGAACAGCGAGCACCGCGCTGTAGCCGTAATCCGTCGGCATCCATCCGAACTGCACCCCTTCGCTGAATTCCTGCGTTTCCGGATGCCTCGGATTGGCCATCGGATGATAGAAAAAGCCGGTGAGTGTGTAGAGATGGATGTCGGAAATGCCCCGCCGGGTGAAGGGGGTCAGATCCAGGATGCGTGTCTTGAAGCCCGGTTCCTGCCAGACAATGCTCTCATCGGCGGCTCGTGTGGCTTCAGCTCCGGCAGCAACATCAGACGTTTCGTCCGGATCGGAATCGCGTACAACGGCATCCCTGGAGTCACTCAGGTCCGAATCCGTATCACCGGAAACCATTCCATCGGACTTTGACTCGTCAGCGGACCTGTCCGCCTGCGGCCGCATCACCACGATCGGGTCCTGTGGACGGATCCAGGTGTCTGTGTCGGAAGGATCCAGATCCACCAGTAACATGATATGATCGCCCTGGAAGAACGGATCTCGGGTCGCCAGCTCGCCCTCCCGGTAAAACCGCATGCCGAAATAGAGATGGGTATCGTCATGGACTACAGCCACTTCGGGATGACGGAAGCCGGATCCGGCTGAGGCGGTCGCAGGGTCAGGGGTGAGGGTCCGGCCGGCAACCGGGATAGCGTGGAACGCCTCAAAGTTCCATTCGGTGAGGTCACCGTCCAGGCTGATCTCAAACGGGGCCCGGCGCGCCTGGAGCGTCTGGCGCTCCACGTTGTACTGGAGCAATCCGCGCGCGTCGGTTTCGTAGGCCGGGTTGTCAACCAGCGCCTGGAAGTCGGCGCGGGTTTTCTCCAGGAAGGGTTCCAGCTCGGCAACCAGTCCGTGCACCCGCCTTTCTTTCATGGAGGATGATCCCTCGCCGTCGTACCCGAGTGCGGCAAGGCCGGCCAGTGCATCCCCGAAGCGCTGAAGCCCGCGGGCGATGGTCTGCACATGAAGCGCTTTGCCGGGGGTGTAGATCGGGGTGAAGATGTTGTCCTCCCAGCCCGGCTCGCGGTACAGCGCGACCAGCTCACGGATGTGCGGGAGTGTTTCCGGCGGGAACAGCTCCTGCAGGGCCCGTTCGAGCGCCGGCTCCGGCTCGTAGCTGTACGGATCGAGCGCGTAGTAGGCGACCGTGGCCAGCGGGATCATGGAGGCGTAGGGCTGGTTCATCGGGTTGGCCACGATGCCGGTGGTGGTTTCGGCAAGGCCTGCCTCGCGGCCTTCGAGCGGACCCAGGAACACGCGCCACGAATCGAAGTCGTTGACGGGGAAATTGTCCCAAATCAGTGGCTTGCGCTGCATTTTTTCGCCCCAGTTGCGCGCCTCGTCAGCCGTGATGCGGGCAATGGCCACATCCACCCCGGTCCAGAACAGCGGGATCTCCGTCGGGACGCCCTCGCCGAGGATGCGCACGTAGTCGCGGTCGCCCCAGGCGTCGGTGTAGGTGGTGGGACATACGGCCAGCTCCGTGCCGCGCTCGTTGAGGTCGCTGTGGAGCCGGTTGATCACGTGGACGTGTGCCTCGCCAAGGTTGGCGAAGGCCTCGCGGTCGTCGGCGTGATTGAGCGATTCGGGAACATCATCCAGGAACAGTGCCACGTGGGTGATGCCCAGGTCGATCATCGCCTCCAGCTTGGACAACAGCGCCTGGTAGTCCTCCTCGCTGGAATAGACCATGTCGAGGCCCGGGCTGATGGCGTACCAGATGGTCACATCGTGGCGGCGGGCGACCTGGAGCAGTTCCTCGAAGATGGCCAGCTGCTCGCCGGCGTAGGGTTCGCGCCAGCGTGAGCGGTGGTAGGGGTCGTCCTTGGGTGCGTAGAAATAGGATTGCAGGCCGAATTCGCCCATGAAGCGGATGATGTCGAGCCGCTCGTCGGGGGTCCAGTGGCTGCCGTAGAAGCCCTCGACCACGCCGTGGACGGGGAAGGGGGAGAGGTCGGCGATCCGGGTGGCGGTGCCGGTCGTGGTGCTGCCAGGAGTGGCGGCGACAGCCTCCGTAGTGGCGGCAATACCGTCCGTGGCGCCGGTTGCACCGTCAGTAGCGGTGGCCGCTCCTGTGTCGCTGGAGTCACCGCTGCCGGGGGCAGCGACTGCGCAGGACTGGACCACGAGCCCCGCAAGCAGGAGCAGCGTAACGTGGATCCGGATGTTGCGCTTGAGATGCCACAACGCCCGGCTCATAAGCTCACAGCCGGAACGGAACAGGTTCTTGCGGCACAGAAAACGGGTACCGGCGCCGGCCGATACCCGTATGTGGTGTTGTTCGATGTTCTGATGGACCGCCTCGTTCGCTGCGGCATCAGTTTTCATGATAAAGGTCATAGGATCATACAGTGGGTTGTATGGTTAAGAAAAGTTATTCGGCCACGTTGGCGAGTTCCTTTTTGCGCAGCAGTCGCTGCTCTTCCTCGAAGGCTTCCATTTCGGCAACGCGCTCGCGTTCGAGGTCGTCATTTGCCTCCAGGTGATGCTCCCACTCGAACTCGCGCCGGTGCCAGGTGATCTCGTCTCCCTGCACGTCGTAGACGGTGTAGCCCGGCTTGAAGCCGATCCAGTTGCCTCCCCACCAGGCGGCGCTGACCGACTGGCTGGTGGCGTACCAGATATCGTTGAATTTGTAGTCCTCGTTGATGTGCGTGTGACCCTGCAGCAGCGCCCGCACATTGCCGTGGCGTTCCAGGATGACGCGCAGGTCACGCGTATTCTGCAGCACCCGTCCGTGCATCGAAGGCATATCGTGGTCCTGGTGGATCTGCCCAAGGTTGCAGAACGCGGCAACGTGCGTGATGGCCACGGTGGGCATGTGCGCATGGCGGGCCAGGTCGAACCGCAGCCAGTCGAGCTGCTGCTCGTCGATGCGGGCCACATAGGAGGGGCCATGATCGGTGTCGACACCATCGATGCAGTCCAGTACCACAAAGTGCCATCCGAAAAGATTGAAGCTGTAATACGGTTCATCCATTCCCAGCTTGCGCATGATCAGCTTCTTGCCGATATCGGGATCGTCGACCGCCACCTTGCGGCGGTTGCTCCACCCGAGGACATCATGATTGCCGATGCAATGGTACCAGGGCATGCCCAGGTCGTCGGAGATCGCCTTGTAGAGATTTATCTGGTCGACGAACTCGTCCTTTTCGGTGTACAGGCCGTCGAACGGACCGTCGCCGCCCATCAGGGCAAAATCGGGACGCGGACTCAGCGAACGGACGTGCTCCACGCACCGCATGTACCCCTCGTCACCCTTGCGGGCCCGGCGTACGTGCGAGTCGGTCAGGTGTACGAAGCGGAAGTTGCCCCGGCGGCGCGGCTGCACCGCCCAGGATTTCTCGATGCCGGCCTGCGTGAACAGCCCGAGACCGGCCCCGCCAAGGGCCAGTTTCTTGACAAAATCACGCCGGTTCACACCGCGGGCATCGCTGCCGTTGTCGGATTTGCCGTTCTTCTCACTGTTTTTTGGAAACAGATTGTGTTTTTTTTCAGACATGATATCAGGATGCGTTTTGTTGCCCCGACCCGGAGTCGGGGCTTTTGAGATTCGTTTATTTGAACAGAATTTGTTACTTGACGAGGGTCATTTTGCGGGTGATGGTCCGGCTCCCGGCCTGCAGTTTGTAAATGTACACACCGCTGGAGAGCTGCGTGGCGTCGAAGCTCACCTGATGGCTTCCGGCTTCCACCAACCCGTCCACCAGCACCGCCACCCGGCGGCCCAGCATGTCGAACACCTCAAGCCGTACGTCACTGTTGACCGGCAGCTCGTAACCGATCAGTGTGGTCGGGTTGAACGGATTCGGATAGTTCTGCTCCAGTATGTACTGCTGCGGCAGGTCGGCGACCGGGTCGGACGCTGACGTCGGTTCCCGGTCGTACTGCACGATCTGGTAGTCATCGATATATATCGTGCCGGTCCGGGCATACTGGCCCGTGCCCGTGGTCATCTGGAAGCTGTCGGTATAGAGCTGTCCGGTCAGCACGCCGTCGCCGTTGACCCAACCGATGACCGGGTCGTTCTGAAGGTCCCATTCCACCAGTTTCCACCCGATCCAGTCGATCGTATACCATTCGCTTCCTTCCAGCTGACCGGCTCCGTCGCGAAGCATGTAACGGATGCGGTTGCCCGACCCGTCCCCGTAGATGTAGGCCTGAACGACGTAGTTGTTCGTGAAGCGCAGGTTCTGTGAGGCGGTCGGCGCCAGGTAGAAGCGGATCAGATGGACGGGCGCGCCTTCCTCCCAGCCGTAGCTCAGCCGCATCGATCCGGTGCTGCCGCTCGCAAAGTTCACAATGTTCGTCTCGTGCGCACGTTCGGTCACCTCGGTGATGATGCCGGCCGTACTGCCGCTCTGCTGCGGCACCCACCAGCCGGAAATGCCCGAGTTGAAGTTGTCGATCACAGGCTGCGTCAGTATCTTCGGGGCGTCCGTCTCAAAGTAGTAGGTGAAGGCCTCCGTCGGGTTGCCGAAGCGGTCGGTGAGCCCGGACTGCACCTGGACCCGGTAGGTCGCATTGTTTTCCAGATCGGTTTCCGGGAAGAACTGGATGATGCTCTGGCGTCCAACATCGGAAAGCTGGACCGTGCCTCGCACCACAGTGCTCTGCACCGCATTGCCTTTGCTGGTTATGGGTCCGTACAGCTGCACCGCATCGCGCGACAGTGAACCCACGGCTACGGTCTCATCATAGACCAGGCGGATAACGGGACGCAGCGTGGTCGTCGGTTCATCCGGTAACGGATAAAACGCAACCATTTCCGGCGGATCCGTATCCGGCTCGTCCGTGACGATCACCAGTTCGTAATTCCCGCCCGGTTCACGGTTTCCGTCTCCATCCAGTGCATTGCCGTTGAATTTGTCCAGCACCTGGTCGGTGATGGTCAGCAGGTACTCCGTCTCGTAATCAAGTGAATCCGTCGCGATCACCAGGGTATAATCGTTTTTCCAGGTGTACGAGAACTGCGCTTCCGGTGTGAAGAAGATGGCGCCCTCGAAGGTGTCGGGATCCGGGATGCGGCTGAACTGGATCTCGATTTCATCGCCGGGCACGAGCAGGTCCAGCGGTGTATAGGCCTCGGCCCTGACGACGCGGGGCGACATGCTCGACTCCAGCTGCACATCCACAAACGTGAAGTCATCCGATTTCAGGTTCACTTCGATGGTTTTCGCATAATGGTCCGGCGAGTCGAAGGTCACGTCGTACGTGCCGCCGGGCTCCAGATCGAACAGGTAGTAAAAGCCGTTGCGCAGTTCCTCCGGATCATTGGAATATTTGTGGAAAAGCGACTCATAGGTGTCCGTGACGTAAAGCGTATCACTGTCGATGATGACCCGGGCGCCGTTGATGAGCTCCCCGCTTTGCGAATCGGTGATGAACCCGGTGAGGATGCCCACCTCGGGACGCTCCATCTCATGAAACTCCAGGATGGTCCAGAATGCGGCCTGGGCTTCCAGCCGGCGCCACTCGGAATTCATGTTCCGCATCTGCTGGGTCGGGTTGGTGTGGAACCCGGCCTCGCTGAGCAGGGACGCCATGGTGGTTTCACGGTTGACATGCAGATAGGGCCACTGGTTGGTGTGGTTGTCCGGGAATCCCTGATAGAACGTGCGGTCGTACCAGGCCAGTCCGGTATCCGGACTGGGGCGGCTGCCGATGCGCATGGCATCGGTGAGAACCACGTGCATGATGTCGCCGAAAAGCTTGCCGCCGTTCGGTGTCTTTTCCACGGACTGGCCGCCGGCCCGCCATCCGCCAAAGAGCATCAGCGTGGAGTTGGCGCCGGGTGAACCGGCATCACTGTGGATGGAGTAGTAGAAGTCGGCGCCCGTGCTGTTGGCATGGGTGGTGCGTTCCGACAGACTGACATTCTGCTGGTCGTTTGTGCGGGCCGTGTAAACCGCACCGATATCGGTCTGTTCCTGCAGCATATCACGCAGGATCAGGCCAACCCGGAGCACCTTTTCGGCTTCAGAGTAGTTGTACAGACCCATGTTCTGGGTTTGGCTGTGTCCCTGATCGATGTAGAGACTCCAGTCTTCCAGGCCGGTCACCTGGGTTTTGCCGGAAGGGGCCGTCATGAGCAG
>SKWQ01000039.1 GCA_007128855.1 Balneolales bacterium | reverse complement strand
ATGGACGCCACGGCATAGATGTCGCATCGGCTTCCGAGCCCGGTGGCGGCATCACCAACATCCGCTCCAACATTATATTCAACAACGAGGGTGATGGCATCCACCTGCGCAGCGGCACCAGTGCCACCTTCATCCAGAACAATATCATCGGTCTGAGGCCATTTCTGACCTCTCCGGACCAGGGCTTCCGTGCCACCCATGGCAATCTGGGTGCCGGCGTATACATCGCCGAAACAGCCGGTCCCGACAACCACGTGGGAGCCTTCAGCGGCAACACGATATCCAACAATGGCAGCGGCGGTATCCACGTACGGGCCGACGGGCAGACCATTTTCGGTAATCACATCGGCCTGCCTCACGACGGCATCGTCCACACTAATGATGAGCTGAGCGACTACGGCAACGACAGCAACGGCATCATCCTGGAGAGCTCCGGAAACACCGTGGGTGGATCGGGCGCTGCCACCAACATCATCGGTAACTCCCAGTTCGTGGGCATCCGCATCGGAAGCGGCGGCAGCGAGATCGCGGCGAACGATAACGTGATTTCCAGGAACTACATCGGAACGGACCCTGACGGACAGGACCTGGGTCAGAGCCAGGGGATCCGGATCGACCGGGGCAACGGAAACCGGATCACAGGTGTCATCATCGCCAACAACACAACCGGAATCGAGTTGCGCAGCGATGCCGGTTCCAATAACGAAATCGTACGCAGCCGGATCACGGACAACTCACGCGGTATCTGGTTCCGCGGTGCCGGCGGCGTGGTTGGAAACCCGGAAGATCTGGCCGATGCCAACATCATAGGTGAGAACATCAACGGTGTTGACATCACCGGTGACGCCGGTCAGGTCGGTATCGTGAACAACTACATCGGCACCGATGAAACCGGCGCCAACTTGGGCAACAGCCGCGGGATCCGTGTTGCAGGTGATGGTTCGACCGTATTCATCGGTGTTACCGGTGGTGGCAACATCATCGGCAACAACACACGAGGCATCGTACTTGATGACGGTGCTTCGCAGACCAGCATCCTGAGCAACCATATCGGCATCCATCCCAACGGGGAAGCAATTGGAAATGTGGACGGAATTTATGCCGAACCGGATGCCCAAGTCGGACCGAGCCAGATCGGCTACAACCTGGCATTGATCAATGCGGACCGGTGGGACCCCGGCACCGATCCCGGGAACATCATCGCCTATAACAGACGGTCCGGTATCAACCTGTCCGGCGCTACAGCCGGAACATCAGGCAACGCGATCCGCGGGAACAGCATCTACGGAAACGGAAGCCCTACATTTGCAAACGAGATCAACGGCATTAACCTGGGCATGGAGAGTGTGGATGTCGGCGGCGGAAGCAACGGACCGAACACCCTGCTCAACTTTCCTGAGTTTGACACGGAAGAAACCTTCTACAACGAAGAGACCGGACAGATAGAGCTGCGGTACCGAGTCCGCACCAACGCCACCAATGCCAACTACAACTTTGGCATCGATATTTTCCTGGCCCGGGAAGGCGAACGGCAGGGCAAAACTTTCCTCGGCACGGTCGTCTACGAGGAGGACAACGCCACCAGCTGGGTGTTCGATGCCGTTTCGGTTCCGCAGGATGTCAGCATTGCCCCGGGAGATCATATCGTGGCAACAACAACCGATGGGGACTGGAACACCAGCCAGTTCAGTGAACCGGTAATCATCCTGGAGAAGGAATCCGAAATTTGGGTAAGCGGAGAATCACTTGACTTCGGCAGCCTCACAGAAGGCGAATCCGGGACTTTGTCCTTCCAGATCGAAAGCCGCGGTGATGCGGATCTGATCGGTGATGTATCTCTGGCCGATGATGATGGCGGTGCGTTTGCAATTATCAGCGGAGAGGGCGATTTCGAGCTGGAATCCGGGGCATCACTTGAAGTGGAGATCACATTCACTCCGGGTGCAGCCGGTGATTTCTCCGGCCTCATCGCGATTTCACACGACGCAGTGAATGAAAGTGCTCCGGTAGAGGTGACGCTTCAGGGCACCGGAACTGCCGCCCCTATGCCAGCCATTGTCGTTTCGGCTAACGAGGTGGAGTTCGACGAGGTTGCCGCAGGCGAATCTGATACACATTCCTTTACGGTTACGAACAATGGTGACGCCGAACTGAGCGGTGAGGTGAGCCTTGCCGATGATGCCGGTGGAGCATTTGCCATCACAAGCGGTAGCGGGAGCTTCAACCTGGGACCTGCTGACGACTTCGAGGTGACGATTTCATTCAACCCTGACAATGCAGGTGGGTTTACGGGTCAGCTTGAGATCGTCCACAACGCGGATAATAACGATAGTCCGTTCGAGGTGGCACTCATGGGTACCGGTGCCGAACCGACAGATTCGGATCTGCTGAGCGATGTCCCCACGGAGTTTTCGCTGTGGCAGAACTACCCCAACCCGTTCAATCCATCCACCCAGATCCGGTTTGACCTGCCCGAAAGCGCGCATGTGCGGCTGGATGTGTATAACAGTTTGGGACAACGGGTGGCCACGCTTGTCAACGAGACGAAAAGCGCAGGCAGCCATGAGATCGGCTTCGATGCCGGAAGTCTGTCGTCGGGCCACTACCTGTACCGGCTTGAAGCCGGCAGCGAAGTGTTCACCCGCACGATGACACTGATCAAATAGCCGGCTGCGTTCAAGCCCTGCTTATTGAAAAGCCCGGATACACCATCCGGGCTTTTATTTTTTCCGGGAAGGCGGATAGGCGAGCCTCCGGTTTCGATCGCGTCAAAAAAGTGACACCAGGCAGCAGCAATCCGGCCTGGTCAGAACTGCGACACCCCGTCGACATCGGTCAACGCGTCAAAACTGCGACACCCCGCGGGTAACGGTCCGGGCCGGGATGATCTCCATCCCTTCCAGCCGCTCCGGGTTGCGCTCCCGGTCGTTGACCACGTCCCGGATATAGACCTTTTCGATCTGCTCCGGGAAGCGGCGCATCATCTCCCGGTAGATTTCCGGATCCCGCTCCCCGGAATCACTCACCAGGATGAACCGGCGTTCCGGGAAATTTTCCAGAATATCGGCAATCTGGCTGCTTTTTTGCTCGAAGGTGTAGTCATCGTTGATAAGCAGCTCACCCATATTTCTCCAGGTTTCCATGCTCAGGAAGTTCTTCTGTACATTTTTCATATGCAGCGATCCTGGCGGAATGCCCTGCTCCTCATGGAACAGGAATTCCGTGAGGGGATGGAAGAACTGGCGCGGTGTGCCGGAGACATAGTGGAAGGCGGCCCCGGTCCAGCGCTGGTACAACTCCGCCATGCCAGGCGCAACCTGGTAGGGCTTGAAGAAGGCATTGCGCAGCACGATTTGGGTACCGGCCGGCATTTCGGTAATCTTGACGGTATCGTCGATATCCGAGATGACCGAAAGTCCGTACGGTGGTAGCAGCCGGATGAGCCCGGTTCCTTCATGCTCATCGGATACGGCCCTTACGGTCAGCCATCCATCCACGGAACCCTGTTCCTCCAGCAGCTGACCGGCCCGTTCCCGGCTGAGCCGGATCGTGCCGTTCTTGATACCGTTCAGATTGGTCCGGAGCGGGGTGCCGTCATCGGAAAGGATTCGGAACTCCTCCTCTTTGGGATCCCCTTCGAAGGTAAAGACGACCTCCTCCCGGAATTCGCTGTCTGCGATGAACGCACTGATGCGTGACTGAAAGATCTCCGTTTCTTGCTCTTCAAGATTGTACCAGCGCCGGACCAAAGCGGTGATGGCCCGCTCCTGAAAGGGCCTCGGCTCACTAACATAGACCTTCATGGGGACCACCCACTCGTCCCCGTCCAGGTAACCGTAGGCGTGGTAAAAAGTGACATTTTTGATGTCGACCCGATCAGTCGTCATCAGGTTGTTCCACGAACCGCTGACCATGAGTGCCAGCAGGAGCAAACCGATGATGGTGTAATGTCTTTGGTAGGTCTTTTTCATGGCTCTTCTTAATCTTCCACTCCAAACGTTAGACCGCGGTAAAATCGTGCGTTTCTAATCCGGGCTCGTATTGCCCGGGCATGGCCTGCCCCTAGTGCGGCTTGACCGTTTACGGCCTGTTCGAATGCAGCTTATTCATGACCCCATGGCGGCGGCAGGGGGTGATCGAGCGGCTCGGAAAGGTCGAAGTCCACGCGCCAGCTCCAGCTGGTATCGCGGATGGTCCCGTACGTATACCGCTCCCCGGGTACGATTTCAATGCGCCATCCCCGGAAATAACCGGATTCCTCCGTACGGACCACAGACTGGAACTCCTGGCGCACAGCGGTGCCCTCTCCCACCGAAAAACCGCCGTACATGGTCACCTCATCCTCGCTGCCATCGCGTTTCCTGTGGTCGTGGCGCAGTTCAAGCCGATCCTCATGCCGGGTGAAAATCCAGGTCCGCGACCGGTCCCAGTCCAGCTCCTCCTCCAGTTCGATATGGAACGGGATCCGCACCTGGCGCTCGTCGCACTCCCGGAAATGGGCGATGAGCAGTTCCGTACCGGTGAGCATCTCATCCCCCTCGGGCTCCAGTGTGAGTCCGCCGGCATAGGCCTTGCCGCAGTGCCCGGCCAGCCGGTGGAAAAAACGGTCCCGGGCATCAGGCCTGTCCACAGCCGGCTCGTATTCCAGCAAACCAGGTTCTTGGGGATCGGCAAGGACTTCAGGATCCGGTGCGGGCTTTTCGGGGTGTCCGGGCTCCGGGGTATCGCTGCATGAGATCAGAAGCAGGACGATCAGGAAACAGACGGCAATTCTGTGCATAAGAAGATACTGTCAGGAGAATAAATATGGTTGGAAGTGTTGCATCCAACAGACCGTTTCAAAGGTACGAAATCTGACGGAAATGAGCCGGTTTCCAGACGAAGCCCGAAAAAACCGGTCGAATAAACCCATCGGATCGATTCCACCGGGTGACGTGCAACAAAAATCCCGAACGGAACAGCCTCGCCGGGATAAACGCGTGCCGGCGGACCGGCATTTTTTACTTTGTCAGCGCGGGCGTGTATCTTGGTGGATGCAGGCCATTTGTTGACATGGCCGTCAACCGGAACGCAAACAACCGGAGCAAGGTACTTGAAATGTCCATGACCGATATGATCATGCCGGATTGATGCCGGGCGACGTTGGTAATCTGCAATAAAGACACAAGCACATGCGACAACTCACTACCTGCCATTTACTGATCCTGTTACTTGTCATGACGGCCGGCGCCGCTGCGTGCACCGGTCCGCGAGGCGTGGCCGCGGACGAACATACGGACGCCCAGAGGACGGAAGCCCAGAGACCGGACGCGGAGCTGGCCGGCCATCCACCCTACCTTCTCTTCACAGGCAATGGCGAGCCCGCCGGCTACGATGCGCTGCTGCGGGCGGCGCTGAGAAGCGATATCATCCTGTTCGGCGAGCTGCACAACAGTCCGGCCGCCCACGAGCTGCGGCTGAAGCTGGCGCGCGACCTTCACGCCGACACGAAACGGCCGCTGGTGATCGGCATGGAGATGTTCGAGGCCGACCAGCAGATTCTGCTGGATGAGTACCTTTCCGGCATCATCCGCCGACAGAATTTCGAGCAGGAGGCCAGGTTGTGGAACAACTACGAGACCGACTACCGGCCGATGGTCGAGTTTGCGCGCGAAGCGGACATCCCGGTCATCGCCACCAACATCCCGCGGCGGTACGCCTCGCTGATCTACCACCAGGGTCCCGACTCCCTGGCCCGGCTCTCCCCCGAAGCCCGTGACTGGATAGCCCCAATACCGATCCCGGTGGATCTGGAGCTGCCCGGCTACAAGCGCATCCACGAGGCGGCGATGCAACACGGGGGTGCGTACCTGGCCCACTCGCAGGCTTCCAAGGACGCCACCATGGCCCATTTCATCATGAAACAACACGAGAAAGCGCGGCCGCAACCCGTCCGGACCCTCCACACCAACGGGACCTACCACTCCGACAATCACGAGGGAATCTACTGGTACCTGCGGCACTACCGGTTCAGGGGCTCGATCCTAACGATCAGCACATCCCGGCAACCCGGGCTACCGCTGGCCGGACATCCCCTGCCTGCCGATCACACACAGCTTGGCCGTGCCGATTTCCTGCTGGTGGTCCCGGAAAGCGAAGCGCGGACGCAGTAGGGCCACATTGAATTGGTAGTTCCCCAAAATGGGGGTTTTGTTTTACGGCCAGGCGGCCCAGGGGATTCGGCTCAGGATGAGCACCAAGCCGATCAGGTAGAAAACCCAGATGCTGCGGTACTGCTTCTTCGGATTGCGGAGGCGTTTGGCGCGGGCAAAACCGATGGTGATGAGCACCACGGCCAGGATCATCATCACGGGGTGTTCCAGGGTGTAGAGTCGCAGCATGCTGTTGCTCATGGCCTGTCCGGAGAGGCTGGAGAGGCCCAGCGGCGACAGAAAGTACAGCACCAGCCCGACTACCCATTGCAGATGCGCGGGAATAAGTCCGAGCAGGGCCAGCTTCCGGTCCTTGCCGGTGAACGGTTTTCCCGAAAATTGTCCGATCAGTGCCAGGATGATGCTCACGGCGAGCCCGGCGATGACCAGGTAGGAAAGAAACGAGTGCAGATGCTGGATTCCGGTGTACATGATGTGACGTCGATTTTGGAAAGTTGGATGTTTTGGATGCGGTGGATGCGGCGCAATTGAATCGGATGGATGTGATGCCCGATAATCTACGGAATTTCCTCAAATAACATTAATGGTGCCGGCAACAACAAACCCCACCACATACGTTGCGTGAAACAGCGGTCGCCGGAGTGTGCAAATAAAAAAAACTTCTTCAACTGGGACCGGATTTTCCATGAACATTGTAACAAACGCCACTGAAACTGGTCTTTATTATATAAATATCATTCCGGCATGTGCTACTGTTGTACATGCCTCATACCTACAGACAACACGCAAATGGATTCATCAGCAGTCAGTCAACATCAAAACCGCAATGGCAGTGAAAAAGTAACAAAAGCAGGGTTACTGGATCTGTTCTACAATGATATCGCCATTGATTTGGGGACGGCGAACACCCTGATATCGACCAAAGGGAATGGCATTGTATTCAGCGAACCTTCCATTGTTGCGTTCAGTTTGGAGGGTTCACCTGTCTGCATTGGCCGGGAAGCCTGGATGATGCATGAAAAAACCCATGATAAACTTCGTACCGTTCGCCCGTTGAAAGATGGTGTCATCGCGGATTTTGAAGCTGCTGAACACATGATCCGCGCAATGGTCAAATGTGCAAAGAAAAAATGGTACTCTACCACTCGTCAAATGGTGATTTGTGTACCGTGCGGCATTACGGATGTTGAAAAACGCGCCATACGTGACAGCGCTGAAAATGCAGGAGCGAGAGAGGTCTATATGGTTGAAGAGCCTATGGCTGCGGCTATTGGTATGGGCCTGAATGTCCACGAGCCAAAGGGACACATGATCGTTGATATCGGTGGAGGAACAACTGAAATTGCTGTTATTGCTCTCTCGGGAATTGTGCATGCACAATCACTGCGGCTCGCCGGTGACAAACTTACCGAAGATATCATGCACTATATCCGCCGGACCAATAACCTGCTGATTGGACACAAGACCGCCGAAAAAATCAAATGCGAAATCGGGTCGGCTGCTCCGCTTGAGGAGGAACTGGAGATGGATATCAAAGGCCGTGATGTAGTAGCGGGAATTCCGAAAACCCTGCGCATATCATCTGTGGATGTCCGTGATGCCATGTCACAATCCGTAAACCTGATCGTGCAGGCTATCCTGGGATCACTTGAACAAACCCAGCCCGAGCTGGCCGCCGATATCCTGGATCATGGAATCATGCTTGCCGGAGGGGGAGCCCTCCTGAAAAATCTTGACAGACGCATTGCAGAACGCACCGACCTCCCTGTCCACATAGCTGATGATCCGCTGACGGCTGTAGTACGAGGGACCGGCGCCGTACTTGATAACCTGGAATACTACAAATCCGTGGTTGTCTGATATTGGAATCAGGAACGAACACGCTCCTGTCCACCACTGCTCTGCTGCAAACCAGGGTCTCCGCGACGCCCTACATGATGCAGCCTCCGGAAACAACATGTCAGTAGTACCGTTTTCAATACGGGAGAGGACCCTGCTTTTGTCAATGATTTCATTAATGTGATTTGCAGATCCTGTCCAGGGGTGGCTGCGTACAGCCTCACATGCGTTGGCAGGTCCGATCCACTTGGGGATTTCCTTGGGGGAATACAAAAACCGGCCACTCTCTTTTTGGTAAGGCGCGAGATGTTGTCAACCGGTAACATGTTAATCACAATAATGCCAATATTCTATTACTGCTGTAAGTGCCTATGTGACTCAGCGGCATGGGCATTTTATCTGATAATTTTAAAAAATCATTGATTTATGTAACACGGCTCAGGAAACCTATAACAGGTACCGCGATTTATATCCGTACCATGGAAGACATGAGAAGGTACGCTCAAAACCAGTGTGACTGCAATACACGGTTATTCCGCAAATCTGCCAAAAAATTCAGCATTCGGAAAAACGAAAGATGAAATGGCCATGACAGAGCAGGAGTACTGACACACAGGCGTTTGATAAACTTGACATGGCATTGCATGTGACCTATTGAAACAAAAAATTATTAACACATGAAAGCCATCAATACTGATATTGTAAAAAAACCAAAACTGCCCAGAGTTAAGAAGCAAGCTATAAAGCTGAGTGAAAATGTCATAATAAAAACTCAAAAAGCAAATCGGTTCTTTTTGGCAGTTGGTGAATTCTATTTGTTTTTCTGGCTTACTACGAAAGCGACTTTTTCCCGTCATTTTGAGT
>SKWQ01000262.1 GCA_007128855.1 Balneolales bacterium | reverse complement strand
GTGGATCCGGATTCGATATTTGCGGCGGCATGTGTTCCTGGTGTGACAGCGTGTTTCCTTCCTGCGGCAGCGTGCTCCTTCCCCGCATCAGGGGCCCATGATTCCACGGTCATCCAGTCCCTAAATGCCGACTCCTGCTGATTTTTAAGGATATCCCGGTAGACCCAGCTTGCCAGGCCCATGTGATTGAACACCCCGTCCAGGATGATGTGCATGTTCCGCCGGTGGACTTCCTCTATGAGCTGCAGCAGCAGATCGTCGGCCGATGTCCAGTTCCAGGTGGAAGGATCGTGCGGTGTTTCGCGGGCGATAAGGGCGCGGTCTCCGTCGGGATCCGGACCGAAAGCCGGATCCACGTGATGATAGCTGGCAGCATCGTATTTGTGGTGCGACGGCGCCTGGAACACCGGGTTCAGGTACAGTGCACCGATGCCCAGATCCTGCAGGTAATCGAGCTGGTCGATGATGCCGAGCAGGTCACCGCCGTAGCGCCGGCGTTGGATGTTGAACCAGATGTCCCGGTCGTTCCTGCGCTCCCAGGGTTGCAGCCGGTACCAGTCCGACCCCCAGGGATGCCGCTCCAGCGGCGAGGTGTGGTCGTGCGGCCAGGCGTATTTCTGGTGGGCGGCGCTTGGGGTGTTGTTGGGATCGCCGTTGCGGAAGCGCTCGGGCATGATCTGGTACCAGGTGATGCCACGGGCCCAGTCGGGAATGGATATGTGATCTGTTCTGACAGCCATGAAAAAGTGATTCAGCATTTTACAAGATGGTGCACGAATGGCACTATATACCAATTTTGATGTTAAAATGCGCGCCTGAAACCCCGCTTGCAACCGGGTGTGCAATAAAACACTCCCCACATTTCCAAAAAAAGCGTATGTTCCCAAGCGGTTGGTTCCACATCACGCAAACCGGGACCCAACGGACGTTTTTACGACACTAATATTTTCGCTTTGCAATGGAAGAACTGGCGTACAGCTGGCTATTTATTTTCTACAACATTTTGGCACTCCTGCTGCTAATCCAGGGTGCCGTCTGGCTCTTTTATCCCGCTCCTTTTTATCACTTTCTGGTCGGAAGATGCAAGTTCGAGTACCGTCCGCCCATATTCGTTAAAACGGTCTATCTGCTTTTTTCCCTTGGAACCATATCGTTGACCGCCGGTTTTTTCCTGAGGTCCGGCGCCGACATCCTGTTCGCTCTGGGCCTCCTCGTCCTGAGCTTCAAAACCGTGAAATACCTGAATCACTGGTCCTGGCTCAGGACCGTCATCCCGGAAAAACCGAAGCCCATCCAACGTTTTTTGCGTCAACTGGGTTTGTTTTTTTTAGTGATAGCCGTTGTGGTGGTGCTGTTGCTGTTCCGCCTTGTCCAGACCGGTTCATGACAGTGACCGTGTAGTACCCGGCCAGGTTCCTGTGGCATCAGGATCGGGAGCCTGGGGAAACTACCGCCGAAACCTGATTCCAGCAGAACAATCCAACTGAGACCATGCAGGTAAAAAATCTGGGATATCAGGGCATTTACCTTCCGGATGCCAAACTGCTTCTGGACGGCTCGGGTATGGATATCCCGACCTTCATCACTCATGCCCACGCCGACCATGTCCCGCGCAACCGGCGCCAGCCGGTCTACGCCTCCCCGGCCACTGCCGCACTCATGCGAGCCCGGGGGCATTCGGGTCCGATTGAGGAAATCCTTTTCAGTGAAACTGTGTCATTTCCGGGATCGGGCCATGCCGGATCGGGCCATACAGGATCGGGCCATACCAGGGTTACGCTTTTTCCGGCCGGACACATCCTTGGGTCAGCCATGGTCTTTGTGGAAACACCCGGGGCGTCCCTTCTTTACACCGGCGATTGCCGCACCCCGCCCTCTCCGGCTTCGGAAGGGTTCCAGCTGCCGGACCGCAGTGTTGACTATCTCATCATCGAAGCCACGTTCGCCCTGCCGATTTACAAATGGGAATCCCATGAAGTGACGTTCCAGCAGGTGCGTACATTTGTTTCGGAGTCCATCCGGGAGGATGCAACCCCTGTCCTGCTGTGTTACAACCTGGGCAAGGCGCAGGAAGTGATGCACGCATTGGCATCGTGCGATCCCCCGGTGACGGTCCAGATCCACGGCGCCGGTGAAAAGCTGTGCCGGGTATACGAGCAATTCGGTGTGGATCTTGGCCGCTGGGAACCCTATGACCGGGACACGCTGTCCGGTAAGGTACTCATCACCCCCTCCTCCTCGCTGGATACGGATATGATCGGGAGCATCCGGAAAAAAAGGATCGCATATGTATCCGGGTGGGCCGCCCTGGAAGCGCGGGCTTCGCAGCTTCTCGCCGATGAGCTGATCCCGCTGTCCGACCATCTGGATTTTTTTGAGCTTCTGGATGTGTGCCGGTCGCTGGCGCCCCGGCATATCTGGCTCACGCACAGTCCGGATCCAAGCGTGGCCTTGCACTATCTGCAGCAGGAGGGCTTTTCATGCAGCAGTCTGGACATGGAGCGTTCCGATGACACATGAGCGAACTATGACGACACCGCCACCCGGCACGTTTGCGGAACTGTGCCAGATACTGGCACAGATAATGCGGACCCGATCCACCAGCCGCAAGATATCCCTCTTTTCCGGCTACATGCTATCCCTTCAAAGTGACCGTGACCTTGCCCTGGCCGTACAATTTATCGCTGATGGGGCGTTTCCGGCATTATCGGGCCGGCGTGCTGCCGTGGGGCACCGGACTGTCGCCCTGACCGCCGCCGATTTTTGCGATATCGATTACGACAAGGTGTTCCGCCCTTGCCGCACCGCAACCGGCAGTGCTTCTGAAACCATCGAAAAACTGATGCATAACCTCCCGGGTGCGGCCGCCCGCAGGACACCGGCTTGGCTCGGCCTCGGTGATGTGTCGGATGGGTTCGAACGCCTTGCCTCGGCATCGGGACGCGAACAAAAGCAGCAGGTCCTGGCCGATCTGTGGCAGCAAATGACGCCCCTGGAAATCCGTTTCATGATCCTTATGCTCGGACAGGGATCCCTGCGCATCGGCTTTGAGGTCCGCAGCATGCTCCCGGCCATTGCAAAGGCATTTGAGGCCGATCCCGGGCAGGTGCGCCGCGTCCACATGCTCACCGGCGACATCGCCGGCACAGCCCTGCTGGCCAGACAGGGCAAACTGGGCACGGCCGGGTTCCGCATGTTCCAGCCCGTGGCCTTCATGCTGGCATCCCCACTTGAAACTTCGACCGTACCCGATCCGCAATCCTACATCGCCGAAGAGAAATTCGACGGGATGCGGGCCCAGGCGCACATAACACCGGAGACGGCCCGGCTCTACTCCCGCGACCTCAACGACATAACCGGCACCTTTCCGGATGCCGCCGGTCAGCTCCGGGAGGCCATCGATGAACCGCCGTCCCCGGCAGGTCATTTATCGCCGCTAAATCCTCCCCGCGAAGTGGTGCTGGACGGTGAACTCTGCGTCTTCAGGGATGGCCACATCCAGCCATTTCAGCACCTCCAAAAACGGATGGGTGTAAAAAAACCCGGCAAACATCAATTGGCTGATCATCCGGTGCTTTTTATCGCCTACGACCTGCTCTTTCTGGATGGCGAGGCGGTGCTGGATCTTCCCCTGGACCAGCGCCGGATCCGCCTGGAATCCTTCTGCGCCGGGACCGGCATCCCCTGTTCCCGCCAGCATAACATCGATACTCCTGAGGATATCGGGCGCCTATTCCGGATGGCACTGGAGCACGGCAACGAAGGGCTGATGCTCAAACGCCGTGACAGCCTCTACGAATACGGGCAGCGGAACAAATCGTGGCTGAAAGTCAAGCAGCCCGGCGGATCGCTGGATACGGTGATCATGTATGCCCATGCGGGTAGCGGCCGGCGCGGCGGAACGTACTCTGACTTCACGCTGGGGATCCGGGTGGATGAGGATGAGCGCTACGAAGAGCAGTTCATCCCCATCGGCAAGGCCTACGGCGGGTACACGGACCAGGAGCTGAAAAAAATGAACCAGCGCATCCGGGAGCTGGCGGTCGAGCGGTTCGGTCCCACCCTCTCGCTGCGGCCTGGCATAGTGGTTGAGGTGGAATTCGACGACATCCAGGTCAACCGTCGCACCAAAGCGGGCTACACGCTTCGCCTGCCGCGATTCCGTGCCATCCGCTGGGACCTGGCACCGTCCGACACCGACACACTGGCCGATGTGGAGCGGATCTATCGGGAGCGGGTTGAAAATAGCGGCCAGGTCGCTTCACACGACAACCCCGTGCTCCATCTGAAAAAATGAGCAGCCTAGGATACGGTGCCCTTGCACACATCGATCAGGTTTTCGACAGTGAATCCAAATGCCTTCATGGCTTCAGCTGCGGGTGCAGACACCCCGAACCTGTCGATCGAAACTATGGCTCCACCGGTTCCGACGTACTTTTCCCAGCCCATTGATACACCGGCTTCAATGGACACACGCCGCGTGATATCTGGTGGAAGCACTTCCTTCCGGTAGGATTCCGGTTGCCGCTCGAAAACCTCCCAGCAGGCAAGGTTCACGACCCTGGCAGAAATGCCTGTCCCGGCAAGCTCCTCCCTGGCTTGCAGTGCGATCTGGACCTCAGAACCCGTGGCTATGATAATTACGTCATCCCGTTCACTTCCGGCCACGACATATCCGCCTTTGGTCACATCTTCTGCCGATGCAAGATCGTTCCGATCCATCACTGGTACTCCCTGACGGGTCAGGATCAGTGCCGTGGGTCCATCGTTGCGTTCCAGGGCCATTTTCCATGCCTGGGCCGTTTCACTTGCATCAGCCGGACGGATAACATCCAGGTTCGGGATTGCCCTCAGTGATGCAATGTGCTCGACCGGCTGGTGGGTCGGTCCGTCCTCGCCCAGACCGATGCTGTCATGTGTGAACACATAGATAACCGGAAGACCCATAAGAGCCGCAAGACGGATCGTCGGTCGCATGTAATCGGAAAAAACGAGGAACGTGCCTCCATATGGCCGCAGGCCTGAAAGTGCCATACCGTTCATGATCCCACCCATGCCATGCTCACGGATACCGTAGCGAATGTAGCCGCCGCTGTAGTTCTCAGGGGAAAAGTCTGTGAGGGACGGGGCCAGTGTATTGTTCGACGGCGTGAGGTCGGCCGATCCACCGATGATCAGGTTCGTCTTTTCCAGGATTTTCCCGAGGGTTTTTCCGGATGCCTGGCGTGTGGCCATTTTGCCGTCAGCCGGTGAAAATTCAGGGAGGATCTCTTTCCAATCAATCCCCAAATCTCCGTTTTCGAGTGCACGATAGTCCTCATACAGCTCCGGGAAGCGGCTTTCCCAGGCAGCAAGTCCATCCTCCCAGTCTTTCTGGAGCTTTTCACCTTTTTCTACCTGTTGCCGGAACAGCGTCAGGGCTTCTTCCGGTATCACGAATTGCGCATCCGGATCGAATCCCAGATTCTTTTTTGTGAGCCGGGTCTCTTCCTTGCCGAGTGCCGACCCATGCACCTGGGCGGTATCCTGCATGTTGGGGCTGCCGAATCCGATATTGGTTTTTGTGACGATCAGGGATGGTTTCCCGTCATTGTCGTTCAGACAGGATTCCAATGCGTTTTCGATCGACTGGGGATTGTTGCCGTCAGCAGTTGCCACATTCCATCCATAAGAGCGGAATCTGGCGGCCACATCCTCTGAAAAACTCAGGTCAGTGCTTCCATCGATCGTTATTCCGTTGTCATCGTAGAAGTATATGATGTTGTCCAGTTTGAGATGTCCGGCAAGTGATGCCGATTCGCTTTGGACCCCTTCCATCATGTCGCCATCGCTGACAATGGCATAGATGCGATAATCCAGGGGGCGATGGGAGTCCCGGTTGAATCTGGCTGACAGGTATTTCTGCGCAATGGCCATGCCGACCCCGTTGGCGAAACCCTGTCCAAGCGGACCGGTTGTGGTTTCCACGCCGGGTGTGTGACCGAATTCGGGGTGACCCGGTGTTTTGCTGTTGAGCTGGCGGAACTGTTTGATATCATCGAGTGACAGGTCGTATCCGGTAAGGTGGAGCAACGAATAGAGCAGCATGGAGCCATGTCCGGCAGAGAGCACAAACCTGTCCCGGCCGCGCCAGTCGGGGTTTCTCGGATTATGGCGAAGATATTTGTTCCAGAGTACGTACGCGGTCGGGGCCATACCCATCGGCATTCCCGGATGCCCGCATCCAGCTGCTTCCACGGCATCGATGGAAAGGGTGCGGATGGTGTTGATGCAAAGTGTGTCCAATTCTTTATGATTTTTCATCAGGATATGGTTTGGTAATACATTGATAAATATCTGGGCGTGTCCGCAAAATCGTTTCGTACTGCGTCTGGGCGACCGGAGATAGTTTTCCAAGACAGCGGGCTGCAGATTTACACCTTGCCGAACCCCTCAAAGTATACACTTTGCTTCCCTTTTCGGCAAACATCGTTTAACACAAAAAAGCCCGGCCTGCTCTCACAGTACCGGGCTTGCTCTTTCCTCCTGTTGCGTCAAGAAGGGGATGTTATCGGATGTTATTTCACGAAAAGCATCTCGCGATAGGATGGCAGCGGCCAGAAGTCATCCGGCACGATCTTCTCCAGCTTGTCTGCCAGTTCGCGGACCTTGTTCATCTCGGGAAGCACAACCTGCGCAAGGTGCTGGGCTTTCTCCGGAATGGTGTCGCCACCCAGATCTTCATTGACCCTGCCCAGCTTGGCAACGGCCACAATGAGCTGGCTCAGGCCCGTGTTCACTTCCTCGGCCAGGGTCCTGGTGGATGTGATGTCGAGTCCGCTTGATTTTCCGCGATCGTTGACCGCAAGTATCTCGTTCAGGTAGCGGATGGTCGCCGGAATGATCATTGTCCGCACGATGTCTTCGGTCGTTTCGGCCTCGATGTTCAGTTTGATGAAATACTGCTCAAGGTAGATTTCGAGTCGGGCCTCAAGCTCAAGTTCAGAGAGTACGCTGTACTTCTCAAAGAGCGCTACGCTCTTTTTCTCGGTGAGGCAGGGAAGTGCCTCCAACGTGGTCTTCAAATTAAGCAGTCCGCGTTTTTTGGCCTCTTTCTGCCAGTCATCGGAGTACCCGTCGCCATGGAACAGTATCTTGTCAATCTCACTGAATGTTTTCTGCAGCACGACTCCAAGTGCCGCTTCAAGGTCTTTGCCGTTCTCGATCTCTGCTTCAAGCGCCGATGTCATCTCATCGATCGCGCCTGCAACAGCTGTGTTCAGAATCGCGAACGGGAAGGATACGGACTGTTCCGAACCGACAGCTCGAAACTCAAACTTGTTGCCGGTGAATGCGAACGGAGAGGTCCTGTTGCGGTCACCTGCATGCTTGGGAATGGTAGGAAGCACCGGAATTCCCAGGCCGAGAAGCCCGCCCTCCTTGGAGGTCTTTGCCTTGCCAGACTTCAGCTGCTCGACGATATCATCCAGCTGCTCACCGATGTATGCCGAAATGACGGCAGGCGGTGCTTCATTTGCACCAAGACGATGGTCGTTGCCGGCACTGGCGATGGATGCTCTGAGCAGCCCTTGATGATCATGTAGCGCTTTCAATGCTGCTGTAAAGAAGAACAGAAACTGCATGTTGTCATGCGGACTGTCACCGGGCTCCAGCAAATTGGCACCTCTGCTGGTGACCATGGACCAGTTGGCATGTTTTCCGCTTCCATTGAGTCCGGCAAACGGTTTTTCATGCAGCAAACAGACCAGCCCATATTTCCTGGCAATTTTTTTCAGCATGATCATTGTGAGCTGCTGATGGTCAGCCGCTACGTTGGCCTTTTCGAAAACCGGCGCAAATTCATACTGACTCGGAGCCACTTCGTTATGCCGTGTTTTTACGGGCACACCAAGGCGGTACAGTTCCCTTTCCACTTCCAGCATGAATGAAAGAATGCGATCCGGTATGGATCCAAAATAATGATCGTCCAGTTCCTGCCCTTTTGGCGGTTTGGCACCAAAGAGCGTTCGCCCTGATGTCATCAGGTCCGGACGGCGGTAGAAATATTCCTGGTCAATCAGGAAGTATTCCTGTTCAAATCCACCTGTTGCATTCACCCACTTCAGGTCCTCCTCACCAAACAGCTTCAATGCCCGCATTGCCTGCTTGTTGAGGGACTCAACCGAACGTAGTAGCGGTGTCTTGAAATCTAGCGACTCTCCTTTCCATGATGCAAAGACCGTTGGGATGCAAAGCGTTGAGCCTCTCCCATTCTCGATTATAAAAGCAGGTGACGTCGGATCCCAGGCCGTGTAACCACGGGCCTCGAATGTCGGACGCAACCCGCCGCTAGGGAAACTGGATGCATCGGGCTCGCCGCGCATCAGGTCGTTGCCCGAAAACTGGGTCATGGCTCCGCCGCCCTGGTTCGGGGTGATGAAACTGTCGTGCTTTTCAGCTGTGGCGCCCGTGAGAGGCTGAAACCAGTGGGTGTAATGTGTCGCCCCTTTTTCGGTAGCCCATTCCTTCATGACCACGGCAACCGCATCGGCTACCTCAAAATCCAGCGGGGCATTGTCACGGATGGTCTTCTTGAGAATCTTCCAGACCGACTTCGGCAGCCTTTCTTTGAGGGTATCCATGGACAGGCAGTTCTCTCCAAAGATTTTTGCGATGTTCATGTCCAAAATTCCGGATCCGTTTCTGGCGGTCAGCGTGGTTTCTGCCTTTCTGACGGCTTGCAGGGCATCGAATCTCCTATACAGTTTACTCATGAAAAATTACTCCAGAGGTTTTTGTTCTATTTTCATATTTCAAGACAGCACAAATATAAATCATAATATGATTAATTCCATATTTTTTTAATTAAAAAATAATATTTGACTTACTTTTTCATATCCAATATGATTTTCGCTTTATTCTATATAAAAAAGCGCTTCCAGCTGGGAATCCACATGATCCTTGTTTTGTTTTCCGTATTATTGAT
>SKWQ01000154.1 GCA_007128855.1 Balneolales bacterium | reverse complement strand
CAACATTCTGTCATATGATCATGAAGCAGCCGCTACAGCTCGCCTCTGCGACGAATCAGCTCGTCCTTGATTTCATTGGCCCTTTCTTCCGTGAGATCATACCCCCACATGACCCAAATGGCCAGTGCGGCCGTCACGGCTGGTATCACGATGTCGGCAATTCTCAGGTTGGTGAGTGTCTCCGCAGTTTGCACAGCGGCGTTCTGGTCAAAACCGACGAGCTTCAGGACAAGCCCACTCAGTACCAGCGCCACGCCATGGCCCAGTTTCACCATCCACCAGTAAATGGCGCCGAAGGTGCCCTCCTTGCGCGGCATTCCGTTGTACAGTTCGTCAAGGTCGCACACATCGGCCGTCATGCTCATCATCAGGGTGAACAGTCCGCCGATACCGAAGACCATCAGCGGGATGGGCATGAACATCAGCCACGGATTTTCAGGAGAGAAGCCCCACCATTTCAGCAGGTAACCGACGATGGAAATCATGGTTGAGATAACGAAGGCATTCCGTTTACCGACCTTGTTTGCTATCCACGTGATCACCGGAATGACCAGGAAAGCCGTGGTGGCGGCGCTGACGGTCGAAAACCATGCGGGCCAGGATCCGGCGTCACCATAATCGCCATTGAATATATAGAACAGGATGATGAAGTAGCTGAACGATGCAACCATCTGGAAGCCGTTGAAAACCAGGAAGGTGGCGCCGCACAGCCGCACAAACGGCCTGTTTTTTGCAACTTCCACAATTTTTGACAGCAAATCCTTGAAGTTTTTGGCAATGGATTTGAAATTGAGGTCAGCCCGGTTGGTGATACGCGATTGGTCCACCTCTTTGCAGAACAGCCCCGGAAGGATCCCGAAGATCATGCAGCCGGCCCCTACCACAACGGCCAGCCGGTGTACCCCTTCCGCCTGGGTATCAAACAGATCCGGGTTGGCGATCAGGACCCAGAACCACGGTACGATCATCCAGGCGATCTGGCCAATGGTCTGCGCAAAGCCCATGAGCCGGGTGCGCTCGTTATAGTCCGGGGTCATTTCATATCCAAGACCGATGAGCGGGGTGGAATAAATGGTGTTTGCCGTAATGAAAAGAAGCGAGAACAGCAGGAAATACCAGAAGTTGTATGCCTGCGACCCGTCGGGATCGAGCTGCCACAGCAGGATGAACATCGTGCCTGCCAGAATGGCACCGATGAAGATATACGGCTTCCTGCGCCCGAAACGGGATTGGGTGTTGTCGGATATGTATCCCATGATGGGATCCGTGAGGGCATCCCACAACCTGGGCAGACCACCAAGCAATCCGGCCAGGAAAGGATCAATGCCAAATGCCGTAAGCAGAAAGAACTGGAAAACACCCAGAGCCCCGGGCAAAAGGTTGTTGACAAGGTGGCCCGAACCGAATGCCGCCTTTTCCAGCAGTGGTATTTTATATTTCCGGGGAGTTTTGTGGTCTGACATTGCAGTTACGTCTAAAGGTTACTCGGAATCTTGTCTTGCCTCGATTTCCGCTTTGGTTGGCGGTACCAGCACATCTTCCATCAATGCATCAAGGTCGCCATTGTACGTTTTCGTGATCGGCATCCCGTCGCGGGTCAGTCCCTCAAACACGCCCGCATCCACCAGATCCCAGATCGGGTACTTGGCCTGGGCCTGCAGGTTGATCAGCCCGAAGTGGTTTTCGGACCCCCCCGGATTACGGGCATCTTTCCAGGGCTCGTCAAAGGCCTCGAAATAGAAAACTGTCACTTCTTCACGCTCGGACCAGTCCATGATGTGATCGTAGTACAGGCCGGATTTGTACTCGTCCGTGGCGCGCGAGCCCTCCGGCCCGTAATACTCGTTGGATTGCGTAGCCCAGCCGGTCTCCCCGACATGCACCGGTTTGTCGACCCCGAGACCGTGCATGTATGCCACCACGCTCTCATACTGGCCGATGGCATAGTCCCGCGACCTGACCATGGCCGAATGTATTTTCTCCATGTCGCCCAGGTGCGCCTCATCTTCGGGCACGCCCCAGAAATCGGGGTTGTAATGCGTATCATGCATGGGATAGGTGTGCATGGATATGTAATCCACGGCGCGGATCAGCTCGTTGAGATCCTCATTGTGATATTCACTGCCGCCACCGCCCCAGGATGCGAAATTGTCCGAAGTGGTGATCCAAAGCGTTTCGGGCAGCTCCCCCTGCCGCTTCAGATCCTGCAGATAGTTCACCCACCTGAGAATGATGGCCGGCTCCACATAATACTCCCATGCCCAGTGCACCATGGCCTCATTGCCCACGGCAATGATCTTTACGATATCCGGATACTGCTGCGCCAGTGCCACGGCCCGGGCTATCTCCCCGGCATTCTGCTCGCTTTCCTGATCCCGGATCCGCTCGGGTTCGTCCGTCCAGGCGTTTTTACAATCGATCCAGGCTCCCAGCATGAGGTACATTTCGAATTCCTGATCGTCCTCCTTCAGCTCCCGGATGACTTTCAGCAGGTTGGAAGCCTCGTCGTAATACACATTGTAGGTGCGAAGCATCCGGATTCCCATGGCATGCAGAAGCCTAACATCGTCTTTCAGTTGCTGAAGGGTAGGCTGGACATCCCGCGTGGTATCGCGGTAGGCACCGAAAGAAATGGCCCTGTATTCGGGATCACCGAGCATTTCTTCAGCTGTTATCCTGATTGATGAAAAGTCATGGCTTTCCTGCCTTGACCAGGAAAAGATGAGAACCGCTGCCATTATCAGAAATAGTATCGGTATCGGTGCCAATTTGAATTTATTCATGGATAATCTGTTCATTTTGGGGTTAGACAAGATGCACACTCCGCAGGGAAACTACGATTTCCTTTACTTCCCCGGTTCGCTGGAATACCCTGGTGCTCGTTTCGGCATCCAGCATCAGGCCGTTGAATTGCCGGGATCCGGCATCAAACAGCCTGACTTCAATTTTATCCTCGTCACCGATCCGATAGATCACCGGGACCTGACAGTACGAAAAACACAGGGCACTGACCGGAACCTCGATGCGTTGGGACTCCCGCCTGACATTCACAAATTCCAGCACTCCGGCGGCGGTCGAAAACTCGCTCTTTTTCAACAGCCGCGGGCTGAATACAAGCCTTCCCTGGTCAACAAACGCGCCCAGCTCCCCAATACTCACCAGGATATCCTCTTTTACCTGCCCGGTCATGCCGGGCTGCTGCGCACCTCTGTGCCTGGGGGTATGGGAATAGGGATCGGTCGGAAACGCACCGTACTCTTCAGGCGATTTGTGGATACCGATACCTTCACCGATCTCATGGAAGTGGCATACCAGACCATGGATGATAGCATCGTCCTGCTCCTGACGCTCCATCGCATCCAGGCATATCTCCTGGACGGCAAGATGCAGCTTGGAGACCATGTGCCAGTAGATGGACCCCAGTCCTTCATACGCGAAGAACGTGCCGGAACGTCCGGTAAAGGCCTTATGGTTGAACACCTCTTCAAAAATCTGCAAGACCAGTTTCCCTTCCTCTGCCACCAGTTCCTTGTATCCGGTTGACCTGAGCTCTTCAAGGGCAGCCCTCACATCGCCGGCATTCCGGAAACTACCATTGAAATGATACCCGCCGTTGACATCCCTGACGATCACCCTGAGGTTGCCGTCGGCCACAAGTTTTTGAAGCAGCCGTGATTTCTTCACCAGCGATTCCGGGATGTTGTTCTTTTCGAGGAATCGCGGCAATTCCTTGGCTGGATAGAGCATGTAGCTGTTCTGGTCTTCCCTGTACAGGGCGCTGCCGCGGAGCGCATCCAGCAGCCTGGCGGCCTCTTCGGCACTGAGGTAACCCGAACTCAGGACCGCAACCTGGCCTTCGAGCATTTCATCCAAATGAGAGATGGAAATGCCATCCTCCTGCATGCTCATCAGGTTGTAGGCATGGTACAGATCGTCCGGCCTTCGGTTGGCGTCAATGGAGTGCTCCAGATACTTCAGTGCGGTTTGTACAAAGTCAGATATCTTTTCCAGACGCACACCGGCCTTTTCCCCGCTGAACCCGTTCTCATATATCCTGATCCTGTAGTCGCTTCCCGCCTGACCCAGGGCATCGGTGATTTTTTTCCGGACGCGGTCGTCGATACTGCCACCGAGCAGGTCCTGATGGGTCTCAAGCACGCGGGCGATGTCATCGAACATCCCCTTCAGCTCCTTTGAAACCGGGACCTGCTCAATTCCAGAACCTGCGATCATGCCTTCAAAGAAGGTTAGGAAGCGCCTGAGATAGTACAGGGTGACCATGGAAACCCCGTTCCCAACCAGGGCATTGTTGGCATCATTCCACTCCGGGCGCTGCGTGTTCATCCAGATACCGCCTTCCGGGATGAAGTTGGATATTTTTGCCAGCACGGTGGCAAGAATCTTTTCAAGGAAGTTCACCCGGTGGATGTCGCCGGCGCTGCTTCCAAGCAGGGCGGCGTCCGCCCCTTTCAAGGCAACGTTTTTTCGAATGGCCTGATCCTCCGACTCATCGAACGTGATCGTGTTTTTCGGATCGCTCGCAATTTCCTGATAGGATGTAATACGATAGGGTACGTTGGCGTACGCAAAAAAGTCACTGTCAAAAAGTCCTTCGAGCGCATCCGGCTGATGCTTTTCGTAAAACTCAAGGAACTTCAGAAGATAGATGATCTGATGATCGCCCCAGTATCCGATGTACGACCAGGGATTGTCCGGTTCGATGGTCTCCCAATCGAATCCACCCTTGGTTACACGATAGGGGTTGTATCCATCGAAGGTGGTGGCATTCAAAAATTTGAAGATCATGCCCTCGATAAAATCGGGATAGGAATGGACCAGGGCTTCCCAGTTCTGGAAGATATCCCGCCAGTTGCCCTGGTAGTCCAGGATCTTCGAACCATCCAACTCACAGTGGGTATTGATGGAGAACTGGTTCCACGGTCGGCTCGGATCTCCATGACGCCGGCTGAATTTCAAAGGCAGGTATTCCTTGCAAAGCCGGTACAGATCGGGATCTTTGCATCCGGACAGCGAATCATAGAGTTTATGGGCATCAAAAGTGTCCTCCAGGCCTTCTAAGAAATCCTGATTCCTATCAAAAACCTCCCTGCTGGCATTCGACAGGTAGGAAACCAGGTCCCTTTTCTCAATCTGGTAGTTCCTGTCAAAGGTCCCGCCGCGCATAATATTGAACAGCACGTTCGAGTAATGGCGCGCATCCTTCCGAAGGTCAGCTGACAAACGCATGCCGTCGGCACCCGTTGTGAGTTCCACAAGATTACGGGTTCCCTCTTCAATGTTCTGTTCGATGAGCTGGTCGAGATCGCTTTTTTCTTTAATCTGCCGGTTCAGGCCGATTACCTGTGCATGGTTCTGGTTCACGTTGGCCACGATCTTCCATGTCCTGGAAGTGTTTTTTTGAAGGTGGATATCCGCGTGGATGAAATAGGCGCCTTTTTCACCTTTCACATCGCGTTCTTCCCGGACGGGCTCCCCTTTCCGAAAATTGTCAAGTTGCAGCGAAGATACCAGATACTTCGGGCGATCGAAACCGAGCGACCAGGCCACATTGGCTTTCAACGCTTCACTGGGCTCTGCCTTGTCCACGATTATGGCGCTCAGGGCATAAATTCCCAGTCCCGTTTCCACCAGCAATTCGTTTCTCTTGTAGGCATCGACCAGGTTGCTGGTTGCATTTTGCGTATCGGGCTCCACACCATACGGCATGATATTCTGGATACCGTCGATCATGGTTATCCGGCAGTCACTGTCCGAAATGTTGACCAGTTCCGATTTCCTGACAAATCCATAGAGGTTGCTTGAATTCCACTGGTAGCGAAAAACAAGGCCGAGATCGTTATTGATCTCTTCAAACAGGATCTTGTTGCCATGGAAGTTCTTGTACAGGTTCCGGCGGATGCCAAACTTGTCCCTGTTGCGTTCAGAGAAGGGCTCCCAAACATGAACCTGATCATCGGCATGAATCTGAAAAACCGATTTACTGCCGGTTATGTCTGCAAATTCCGTGATTTTGTCATCGGTGTAGTATGGAAACAAGGCATACTGGCTGTTTTTCCTCCCGGCGGAGAGTCCGCCGTTGCTTGAAATGAACATCCAGTGATTCGAATCACTGACCACGTTCATGAAAAACGGACGGATCGATTCGTTGCCGGTTATTTTGAACCACGTTTCCTTTTCGAGAATAATAGTTTGGATATCCAAGTTTTTTCTGAATTAGATTCACGTTAAAAACTGTCAGTCGGTGGGATTTCCACCATTTTCATTGCTTTTTGCACGATTAAAGGCATCCTTGATGGAGATGGTGTTAAAGTGATCTTCGATCAGATCGGATGTAGCTCCCGGCGCAAAGGGATCGAATGTGTGCACCTGTTTCAGCACGTAGTAAGCGGCCCTGGGGTACAGTTCATAATGGCCGAGGGAATCCGTTGGGCCCTTCGCCATGACACCGAACCACTCCTCGTTCATGTTGTTTTCACCCTCTACGTAGTCACACTCATATCCGTCATTGGCCCATGTCGCCTCGGTGTTGTGCACATCAAGATCGAATGTCTGTCCATACTTCCACCACCCGTCACTGAACTGAAAGGTAAACCCGCCGATGGAATTTCCTGTCCTGCCCATGCCTGCGGCATATTCGTAGATTTCCTTCCAGTTGCCGAGTACATACCAGGCCTGGCACGACTGATCTTCCTGTTCTGTCCGGGCATTGTAGGCATCCGCCCCAAACTCCGTAAGCAGCACAGGTTTCCCGTAATCCTCCTTGACCTGGTCGAACAGATACGTAAACGAAACTCCCCGGTACACATTGGCCCCGAAGATATCCATATCCGGAACTTCGTCCACAATTATGTCCAGGAACAGCAGGTCTCCATTCGCCATGGCGATCGGGCGATACGGATCTTTTTCCTTCATGGCAACCGCTGCCTGGTTGAAGAGTCGGTACATGTGCCGGGCCCGGATGCGCGATTCGCTGTCTTCGCCCGGTACGTTTTCCGTCTCGGCCCCGGCCCAGAAGAGTCCGTAGTTGTTCTCATTGCCAAGCAGGTACAGAAGCAGCCCACTGGTGCCTTTGTACTCGCGGGCCAGTGCGGTCACTTCGTCCAGAAGCAGTTCGATCACCCTTGGATCGGAGTAGTCCGTATCGGCAACCCATTCGCCATCAATGGAAAGACCATACCGGCCAAAAGAATGGTTCAGCATGGTATAGATGCCGAAATTGTCGTAAATGTATTCGATCCATTTTGCGGGAATGCCGGTATATATCCGAAGGGCGTTTACACCAATGTTTTGCAGCAACCCCATTTCGTAATCAAGGGCACCCCGGATGAATTCGTCTGATTCCTCCCAAAGTACATACTCATAATTGGTGCCGATCGGGAAATAGTCCCAGTTCATGCCATTGACCATGAATGGCCTGTCGTCGACAAGCAGCCTCCATCCATCCTGATCCTCCTGCAGTATCACCTCGCTTGCCTGCGCAAGCGCAACGGCAGGCAAGCAGACGATGATGTACATGTAAATAATTATATATTTGATGCTGATCATTTTCATCGGATTTCATTGAATGCAATCAAAGGCAAGGCAACGAATGCGGCTTTCCCACAGCCGGTCTATCTGTTCATCGGCCATGCGGGTACTCTTGTAATCATCGTGTGCAGAACCATTTCCAGTAAAAATAATTTTAATCAGGTGCGTTTATGACCTAATGCACCCACGTTCAAGGGCAACGTCATGCAATTGGGCCCTCACCTGAATCCAGATTGTCAGCAACAGTGAAAGCGCTATTAATTTATATTTTGCTCCCATCCAATGCAAATTTTTTTCTGCTTTTAATGAAAATTTTATGCTTTTTTCCCAACCATCGCATGGCACAACCAGGACAAGTAATCATATCAATGTCTTATCGGTATCTTATTTCTTAACTACATGATACTTTCGGTCACCTCCACCTGTCCAATAACCGATTGAAATCAACGGGATTCCATTTTTCAATCTGTCAGGTGCAAAATACACACCCACGCCATTTACAAGCTCTGAAAACTCATTCCATGAATAATTGCACGGTCTCAAGGAGAAATTTTTCCAATAGGGTAGATGGTCCCTTTTCCTTATCTTGCAACTATTTGCACTGTGTGGATGGCCGTAATCGGCCGTCGACCCTGATAAGCACAGCTTAAGACGCATATCATCCCCGAACATATGCAGGATGAGCACAACCGCACACAGCTGAGATCAACACCGGAATCCTCCATGGAATACCTCCAATCGCAATCTGACCTGAACACCCTGACCGATAAACAGTATGCTGAAGACATACCTTTCAGGAATCCGGAACTGACGGTATCCGAGCGGGTCGAGGACCTGCTCAAACGCATGTCCCTGTATGAGAAGATCGGTCAGATGACACAGCTCGACATCACCGTGATCAATACGACCGGGGAGCAGAAAGATGTGGTCCTCGATCCCGGCAAGGCACGGGAGTTGATACGGAATCACCACATCGGATCTTTTCTGAACGGCGAGGCAGTGCCCGCCCGCACCTGGTATGAGTTCATGCGTGAACTCACGCGGATCGCCGTGGAAGAGACACGCCTGGGTATTCCGGTCATATACGGTATCGATCACATTCATGGCGCCAGCTACCTTGAAGGAGCTACGATATTTCCGCAAGGCATCAACATCGGGGCATCGTTCAATCCGGAACACGCCCGTAACGTAGGCAGCGTAACCGCAACTGAGGCAGCAGAACTGGGTCATCACTGGATTTTCGCCCCTGTCCTGGACCTTGGCGTAAATCCACTCTGGGCCCGGCTATGGGAAACTTATGGCGAAGACCCCTACCTTGCCGGTGTAATGGGTGCCGCTTACGTGGATGGCCTGCAGAATAACACTGCTGTTTCACCCCGGAAGGTGGCAGCCACCGCCAAGCATTTCCTTGGCTATTCCGACCCGAAGTCAGGGTGGGACCGGACCCCTGCCCATCTCCCGATGCAGCAGATCCACGAGTTCCACCGCCCGTCGTTTCAAAAAGCGGTGGATGCGGGCCTTAAAACCGTCATGACCAACAGCGGCGAGATCAACGGTGTGCCCGTTGTGGCATCTCATGACATTCTGACCAGGCTGCTCCGCGACCAGATGGGATTCGAGGGCGTGATCGTCACGGATTGGGACGACATCGGCAAGCTGGTAAACTTTCATTATACCGCTGACAACTTCAAAAAAGCCACCTATGACGCGGTCATGGCCGGTGTTGACATGAGCATGACCCCGCTGCACCTGGATTTCAACTCCTCGCTCCTGGAGCTTGTCGAAGAAGGCCGCATCCCCGAAAAACGGATCGATGAATCCGTCCGGAGGATCCTCAGACTTAAGTTTGAGCTGGGACTTTTTGAGCACCCGTATCCCCGCGATGATCGCTTCGACCGGATAGGATGCCGGGAGAACCGCCGGAAGGCATTGGATGCAGCCCGGGAATCCATGGTGCTGCTGAAAAACGACAACCGCGTACTCCCCGTGGAAAAACCAGCCAGGATCGGCGTTTTGGGTCCTTCTGCCCACAGCCGGAGAAATCTGTGCGGTGGATGGACCATTGCGTGGCAAGGCGGCAAGGAGTCCCGGTACCCGGACACTATCCACACAGTTTACTCGGCATTGACGGATGAGTTTCCCGAAGCCGAGGTCCATCACTTCGGGCCTGAAGATGTCCCGGACGTCAACGCGGCCTCCGCTTCTGCGCTCGCATCTTACCTGGAGAAACTGAACGGAATGGACCTCCTGGTTTATGCCGGAGGCGAGGAGCCGTACTGTGAATTTGCGGGAAACATCGCTGATCTGAAGCTTCCGGATGGTCAGGTGGAAGAATTGAAGTACTTGTCTAAGTCGACCGCGCCTGTTGTACTGGTGCTGGTCCAGGGACGACCGCGCCTGATCAACGAAGTCGTGGACGGTGCCGACGCCATTATCTTTGCCGGACTCCCCGGATTTGAGGGCGCAACTGCGATTGCCAACATCATCAGCGGGAACGTGAATCCGTGCGGCAAAATGCCGGTATCATATCCGATGAACCCCAATCACTATCTGCCTTACAACCACAAGAAAAGCAATCTGTACTTCTTCGATCCGAATGTGGCCAATCAGATCGTGCAGGGCAACGTGACGACCTCCCTGTTCCCTTTTGGATACGGCCTGAGTTACACCACATTTGCATATTCGGATTTGAAGCTCAGTGCAGGTTCCATGGATGAAGAAGGAAGCATCAAAGCAACTGTCACGGTTTCAAATACAGGTCAGCGGGAAGGAAAGGAACCGGTACTGTGGTTCACGTCAACCCGGACAGGACGCATAACGAGACCCGTTAAGGAGTTGAAACACTTCGAAAAAGTCAGCCTGAAACCGGGAGAGTCCGCAACCTGTGAATTTGTCATCTCCCCGGACGTGGTTGCGTATCCTGGTGAGCAGGGAGAACCCATTCTCGAAAAAGGCTCCTACAGCGTCATGGTCGGTAATCTGGACCAGGAATTCAGGATCAGCGCCCGGTGACCTCCCTGTAGCGTTCCAACAGAGCGTCCGTGTAGTCCGGTTCATTTTTTTTGATAAACTCAAAAACAGCTGTACGCAGGAACCTTTTCCCCTGTTCGTCCTTCCTTGCAAACACTTCGTCCATGGTATGTTTCAGAAACAGGTCCGACCATTCCATCGAGAGCAGCTCCGGCAGGTCATCATCGGAGTACTCCTTGTCCGGTGGGATCTTCTGAATGGGCAGATCCAGCCCCGACTCCTCCCTCACCTTTTCCAGCACGTTCCTTGAAAGCGTCCATATTTCCCTGAAAAGTCCGGGCTCCATCCTGGCCATGCACTGCACGGCCGTGAGATAACTGATATCCCCGACAACCCCGTGGAACCGGAGTCCGGAAGTCTCAGTCTCGCGGGGAATGCCATCGAGGTGCCGCAGCTCTCCTGAGAGTCCCCTTAATCCCGTAATCCGCGCAACAGCCCAGTACTCGGGTGAAAGGTCACCGGGCGCAACGAAATCCAGTCTGATGTCGTGCCGATGCAACTCCGTCACCAGATAATAAAGCTCAAAAGGTGTAAGTGCGCCTTCCGGGTGTGCAAAAGATAATTCCAGGATCACATCCTCCCGTTTGCCCTCTTCCACCAGCACTTTCTCCATTTCAATAACATCGAATATGATGCCGCTCAGTATTCTGATGGCAGCAAGGATCTCCGCCTCGCCCGGCAGCAAGATCATGGTTTCCTGCTGCTCGCCGTCCTCTTTGGATAAGCGCACCGGCCCCAGGTCGATCCTGATTCCCTTGTAGCGATGGAACAACAATTCGAACTTGTCCTTCAGCCCGATCCAGGGCACATCGAACATGGATTCGAGCAGTTCCTTTTTGGGCTTGGAACGGAGTGCAAACCGGATTGGACCGGAAGTTTCCATTGAGAAACGCGTATATCCGGCATGCAGCATCGTCCGGACCTGATCCGGCGTGGTCAGGCGACAGGCTTCGGCGGAGTAACCCCCATCGTATCCTTCCTGAAAGACGGTGCGTGTCACCGTATCGAGTGCATCCAGGGGATGGATTTCCAATTCTTCAAGTTGATGGATGCATTGCCGGGAAAAGGCCGGATCCGCTTTTCCCTTGAAAGCAAGGAGCTGTGCCCTTCCTGCGTGGCCAAGGACATCCCCGAAAGAGATGCTGACCTTCCCGTTCTGTCCAGATGATGGCGCAATCTCGGAAAAAAGCTCCCTTAATCTCAGGGTGTTTCCGCGGGTCCACCGGCACTTTTTCACGGAAAAATCGGAATGATGCAGGATGATCTCCCCGTCAAACTCGTTCATGACGCGAATCGTCTCCTTGCCCAGGATGAAGAGGGCGTCCCTGTCATTGAACCTGCCAGCCAGGAGCACGCCCCCTCTGGGATGATTGCGTACGGAGGCCGGGTACACCTCCAGCGGCTGGTCGTATCCACCAAAAAGGACACTTACCGGCTCATTCCGTTCCTGTTTTTTTCTTGCCGCTTCAAGAGCGGTAACCAGTTCCCGTCGGTTTGAAAAGTCTTGAATCCTCATCGGTATGTTCCGTCTTCGTTATTCTTGATTCCAGGGTGCATTCCATTCCGATCCACTCAACGCGCCGGGCCGGGTCTGGACTGCAAGGTGTACAGCAGCGCAAAAAAAGGAACGGCTGTCATGAATGCCGCAATCCAAAGGTGAAATACCTGGGCTGCCGGCGGAATTCCAAGATAGACCAGCCCGGCTCCCAGCAGGATCTGAAGCAGGGTTGCTGCAAGGGTCAGACCGGCCAGCATCGGCAGCGATGTGCCCCCGGCATGTTTCAGTGCCAGGTACTGGAACAGTATCACAGAGCCCAGTACAAGCCAGGAAAAACTCCTGTGGATCATGTCGATGCTTCCCACCCGGTCGATCCAGAGACTCCGATCCATTGCCGGGTAAGCCGCCTTGACCATTTCAAGCGCCTCACGCACCTGGGCTCCGAAAATGATCTGCAACAGGGTCACTGCAAGGAGCAGCACCAGGGTGAGGATCAGGTTCCGCCGGGCACGATGCGCCAATGACACCCTCATCCGGTCCCTCACCGACCGGAACCAGGTCCATACCAGCACATTAAGAATGAGCACGGCTACGACCATATGGATCGTGATCATGCCGCTTTGCAAGCCGCTACGCACCACCTGGCCACCAAGCCAGCCCTGATACAGGACCAGCACAAAAGCGGCAAGGGCGCCGATGAACACCGAGGGCGACCGGCGTATGTAACGCGTGGAGAAAAGCAGTGTGAGTACGATCAGAAATCCCACCAGCACGCCCACCAGCCGGTTCACGTACTCCATCCACGTCTTGAACACATTGAACTGTTCCGCGTCGTATGCCTCCGGCAGTTCGGCCGCCGTGGTCGGTGGAATCCACAATCCGAAACATTTTGGCCAGTCCGGACAACCAAGGCCGGCACCGGTCACCCTCACCAGTCCGCCGATGAAGATCAGCAGGAACGTCACGGCAACCGTGATCAGTGCCGTTTTCTGGAACAGGTTCAGGTTTGTGAACAGGGAACGTAAAGCCATGGAATATCATTAAATAGAGTTGCAGTGGCATCCCGAACTTTCTGCCGATTGCCAACCGGCGGGACAGAGCCAAGTTCGGAACGTACTTCCACCTGAATAATTTGGTCAAAAATACCGCATTTTTTCTTATTTTTGGAACTTCTTTTAAGCCGGTCCGCATAATCCGGACCACAACCTTCCGCAATGGAATCAGCACCCGCTCAAACCGTCACCCGCAGCACCGGTGTGGCAGTCTTATCCGATTATCTTGAACTTACAAAACCGGGCATCACCCTGCTGGTTCTTGTCAGCATGAGTATCGGTTTTGTGCTTGCTTCGGGATCGGACTTCTCCCTGATCCTGTTCATCAACGCCGCAATCGGCACGCTTCTGATCGCCGGAGGCACGGCGGCGCACAATCAGTTCATTGAGAGGGATCTGGACAAGAAGATGATCCGGACGGTGAAACGTCCCCTTCCCGCCCGGAAAATCCGCCCGTCGCACGCACTGCTCTTCTCCATCACCCTGATGGTGGTCGGATTTGTCTACCTGCTGTTCATGGTGAATCCGCTCACCGGACTGATATCCGGACTCACCTCCGTGCTCTACCTCGCTTTTTACACACCGCTGAAGCGGGTCAGTTTCGTGAACGTGATGGTGGGTGCCGTCCCGGGCGCCCTGCCGCCTGTGGGTGGATGGGTGGCCGCATCCGGATCGCTGGCCGATCCCGTGGCCTGGGTGCTGTTTGCCATCGTCTTTCTCTGGCAGGTGCCGCATGTGGTCGCCATCGCATGGCTGTGCAACGACGACTACCGCAATGCGGGTTTCTGCATGCTTCCCGAAAGCGACAAGAGCGGCATCATCTCTGCACTGACCGTCACAGGATGCCTTATGCTGCTCATCCCGGTCAGCATTGCCTTGTATGTCTACGACATGAACGGCCTGCTGTACCTTCTGGGTGCGCTGGCCGCCGGTGCTCATTTCCTCTACACCGGAATCCGGTTCCAGCTCTCACGGACCAAGGAGAATGCCCGCAAAGTGCTCTACGGGTCCCTCATCTACCTGCCGGCCGTCTGGTTCCTGATACTCGCCGACCTCTTCCTTGCATGGCTGTTCTGATCCTAAAAAAAAAACACCCGAACGACCGGTGTAAACCGATTGTCCGGGTGTCAAATGCAGGTACAGCTGCCTTAAAAGGCCGGCTGCATTATTCGGTGAATCCGCCTTTGGTCATCTTGATCGGATCCAGCGCCTTGTCCAGCTCCTCTTCCGACAGCTCGGTCATCTCGAGGGCCACTTCCTTGAGCGGACGGTTTTCGGCGAAGGCTTTTTTCGCGATCTGAGCTGCCAGATCATACCCGATGATCGGGTTCAGGGCGGTCACAAGGATCGGGTTCTTGCCGATCTTGTCAGCGATATCGTCCTTTTTGACGATGAGTCCGGATACCGACTGATTCGCGAAGTTGCGGGCAACATTGGCGAGCAGCACGATGCTCTGGTTCAGATTGTATCCGACCACCGGCATCATCACGTTCAGCTCAAAATTGCCGGACTGGCCTCCTATCATGATGGTGGTATCGTTTCCGATCACCTGGGCACAGACCATGGTCACCGACTCTTCGATGACCGGATTTACCTTGCCCGGCATGATGGATGATCCGGGCTGCAACGCCTTGAGCTGTACTTCACCCAGTCCGCTGTTCGGACCCGAGTTCATCCAGCGAAGGTCGTTAGCCATTTTCAACATCCCGACAGCAATGGTTTTCAACTGTCCGCTCGTCTCGACCGGGGCATCCAATGTGGCCTGGGCCTCAAAGTGATCCACCGACTCGGCAAAGGACTCGCCCGTCAGCTCTGAAATTTTGGCGGCAAAACGCTTGCCGAACTCACTGTGTGTGTTGATTCCGGTGCCGATGGCCGTCCCGCCCTGGGGAAGCTCGCGAAGCCGTTCGAGGGCGGAGTCAAGCCGCTCGATACCGAGTGCAAGCTGACGCTCGTACCCTCCAAACTGCTGCGCGATGGTAAGCGGCATCGCATCCATCAGGTGGGTGCGGCCGGTCTTGACGACATCGGCATACTCCTGCCCTTTGTCATGGAATGCCTTGCGGAGATGATCCAGTGCCGGGACAAGCTGCTGTTTGACCGCGAGCAGCGCAGAGACCCGGATAGTGGTCGGGAACACATCATTGGAACTCTGTCCGAAGTTGACATGATCGTTGGGATGGATCTTGACATCCGCACCATCCTTTTGAGCCAGGAAGTTGGCCCGGTTTGCGATCACCTCGTTCACGTTCATGTTGGTCGAGGTGCCGGAACCGGTCTGGAACACATCCACCACGAAATGCTCGTCCAGCTCCCCGTCAACCACCATCTGGGATGCCTTCACAATGTATTTCGCCACATTGTCCGGAAGCATGCCGAGGTCTTCGTTGACCAGGGCGCATGCCTGCTTCACATATCCCAGCGCCTGGATGAAGGCACGGTCGAAGCGCATATCGCTGATCGGAAAGTTCTCTTTGGCCCGTTGGGTCTGCGCTGCATAAAAAGCGTCCTGAGGCACCTGTACCTCACCCATCGAGTCTTTTTCAATTCTGTATTTGGTCATAGTCAAAGTCCTTAATTGTGAACAGATTACTTGAATATCTTGTACGCCCAAATATGCGACTAAGAGATGAATTAATAATGAATCAGCTCTTCAATTGCCGCCCTGATATCTTCGTTCTGGGGCAGCACGAACTCCTCCAGTGCGGGGGCGAAAGGGATCGGGGAGAACCTGGCTGCCACGCGTTTGACCGGTGCATCCAGGTGATGGAATGCCTTGTCGACAATTTGCGCGGCAATTTCCGCACCGAATCCCATGAACTCCTGGTCTTCGTGAAGAACCAGGGCGCGGTTGGTTTTTGAAACCGACTTCAGGATGGCGTCCGTGTCCAGGGGCAGCATGGAGCGGATATCGATCACTTCGATCTCAACGCCGTTTTCAGCGAATTCCCTGGCGACATTCAGGGCCTTCTGCACCAGCGCACCCCAGGTCACCACGGTTAGGTGCCGGCCTTCCCTGGCAACGGCTGCCTTACCCAGCGGCACCAGGTAGTCGCTGTCGGGCTCCGGGCGACGTGCAAAGCCCTGTCGGTACAGACCCTTATGCTCCAGGAAGAGGATGGGGTCATCGCTGCGGATGGCGGTCTTCAGCATGCCTTTCGCATCGGCGGCATTGCTCGGCATCACCACCATGAACCCGGGAAAATGGGAGAAGGTGGCCTCAATATTCTGGCTGTGGCAGAGTCCGCCATGGATGTAGCCGCCAATCGGCACCCGGATGACCATCGGGCAGCTGAAATGGTTGTTGGAACGGTACCGGAGGGAGTCGATCTGATTCTTAAGCATCTCCATGGCCGGCCAGATGTAATCACCGAACTGGATCTCTACGACGGGCTTGATACCGTGAATCGCAAGTCCGCATGCCGTTCCCATTATGGATGCTTCCGAAAGCGGTGAATTGTAGCAGCGGTGGCTGCCGAACTGCTCGGTCAACCCCCGGGTCGCCGTAAACACGCCGCCCTTTCCGCCAGCCACATCCTCCCCGAAAACCACGATGTTCTCATTCCGCTCCATCTCCTCCTTCATGGCATGGTTTATGGCATCCACCATGACGATCGGGCTTCCCGACGGAGCATTCTTTTCGTATTCCAGGTCGGGCGGATTTTCGGACAGCACATGCCTCAGGGCCTCTTCCGGGGCCGGATTCTCCTGCTTCAGACACCATTCCGTGTCTTTATCCACCTGGTCACGCACTTCCGCTGCCAGATCATCGAGTTCCTGCTGTGTCGCCGTTTCCGACGCCAGCAGACGCTGCCGCAGTTTTTCCAGCGGGTCGTGCCGCAGGTCATTTTCCAGATCGTCGGAATCGCGATATTTCTTCTGGTCATCGGATGAGGAATGCGGCACCAGGCGAACGACATGGGCATGCACCAGGGTCGGCCCCTCCCCTTTCCGCGCCCGCTCCACCGCTTTTTTCATGGCGGCATGGGAGTTGAAAAAGTCGGTGCCATCGACTTCCAGAATGTCCAGGTTCTCGAAACCCCGGACCGTTTTGGATATGCTCTTGTTGCTCGTCTGCTCATCCACCCGGACACTGATGGCGTATTTGTTATCCTGGATGACGATTACCACGGGCGCTTTGCAGCGCGTGGCCCAGTTGAGCAGCTCAAAGAAGACACCCTGGGACGTTCCGCCTTCGCCGGAGGATATGTACATGACCTCGTCGGCACCCTTGTACATCGATGCCTGGGCCAGACCCAAACCGGGCAGGAAGTTGGCGCCGATGGCACTTGAAACAGAGACGATGTGATGTTCCCGGCTGTTGAAATGGGAAGGCATCTGACGTCCCGCTGACGGATCCGTCACCTTGCTCAGGTGAGAGGAGAGGATATCCCGGGATGAAAGGCCGAATCCGACAGAAAAGGCGTGGTCACGGTAGTACGGGAAAGCCCAATCCTTCTTTTTTTCCAGCACCTTGGCGGCAGCGAGCTGAATGGCCTCATGCCCGCCACACCCGATGTGAAAGTGCCCGCGCCCCTGCTTAAGCAGAATGAGCATCTTCTCATCGAGCCGCCTGACAAGCAGCATGTTCCGGTAGACTTCCAGCAACTCTTCCTTGGTGAAGGCGGATATGGGAGCGGAGCGGATCTTGAAATCTGAGTTATTCCTGACCAGGGAAGACAACCTGGTCAAAGTCTTTACAGTCATAGGTCAGATCTGGTTGATAAACATACAACGCCGAACGATGCGCAGGTCGCTTAAAAAAGGGAAAAAAACGGTCTTTTACAAATCAGACCAGCGTTTGACCATACATACGGTAAGTCTTTTCTTTATAACCACCTATGCGCTCGACAACCCGTAATATATCGGTATTGGATTCAAGAAGCCAGCCAACTTCTGCAGATACAAATCCCCGGCCAAGTCCGTTCACCATGGATTCCCTGGTGAGCAGTGCGTCAATTCCGCGACCCTGATACTCCGGAATGACCCCCATCAGCGCCGTACGGATGGTATTGATCTTGCGGCGATGCCACAGGAGCTTTAGCAGTCCCGTCGGGAACAGTGTGCCGTCCATTTTGGCAAAGACCTGGTTGTAGTCGGGCAGGGCGATCGAAAAAGCAACCGGTTTGCCGTCAATTTCCGCGACGTGGGCATGATCGGTGTCAATGATCATTTTCAATTCCTTCCCAAGGTGGATGAAGGTGTCCAGGCTGATCTCGTAAAACCCCCAGTTATTTGCCCAGGCCTTGTTGAAAACGTCATGGATGATCCGCACCTCTTCGTCAAAATTGCGGAGGTTTATTTTTCGCACCTCGATTCCGGGAGTCCTTTTTTTCACGATTTCCAGTGCCCGCTCCATACGATCGAATCGTACGGTACTCGACAGCACCCGGTAGGCAAACAGATCCATCTCCTTCTCAAGACCTGTTTTCCGGATAAGCTCATCGTAATACGGTTTGGAGTGAGGCATCATGATGGCCGGTCGGTTTTCGAAGCCGTCTACCTGGATCCCGATCTCATCCAGCAGGCCGGGGTTCATCGGCCCCAGCAATTTCGTGCACCCGCGGTTCCGAAGCCAGTCTTTGACCACCCGAAACAGCAGATCGGCGACAAACTGGTTCTGGTTGCATTCAAAAAAGCCGAAAAAACCGGCCGTATCTTTGTTGTGCCGATTATAGGCGTGATTGTGGATGGCGGCTATCCTCCCGGCCACTTCCCCGTCCTCATAGGCCAGGAACAGGGCGATATCCGCATCCTTGAAAAAGGGGTTCTTTTTCTTGTTCAGAAGGTCTTTCTGCTGGATTTTCAGCGGCGGGACCCAGACCGGGTCATCGGCGTAATGACGGTAAGGGAATTCAATGAACTGCTGCAGTTCTTCCTTTGTGGAGACAAACGCGACTCCCTTCAGGTTCTTCAGGTCACTTTCCGGATCCGTGATGGCCTTTTCCACGTATCAGACCTGGATTAGAGAATGGCCGTTTTGGTCAATGATGCCACGACGGATACCCACTTTACGGAAGGCATCCAGGATACTGTCCAGCTGTTCATTGGTATGCGTTGCCATATAACTGGTACGCAGCAGCGATTGCCCCCGCGGTACAGCGGGCGGCACTACGGCGTTGGCATACACACCCTCTTCAAACAGATCCCTCCAGAAGCGCAGGCAGTCCATCAGGTCACCTATGACCACCGGAATGATGGGCGACTGGCTGGTCCAGATGTTGAAGCCAAGCTCTTTGAGGCCCTTTCGCATGTAATTGGAAATCTCTTCAAGCCTATCGAGCCGCCAGGTCTCTTCCTGAAGGATTTCAAGCGCCTTGAGGACCGTGGCCACGTTTGCAGGTGGCATGGATGCACTGAAAATATGGGCCGGGGAGTGGTGGCGTATGTATTCGATCACTTCACGGTCACCTACCAGGAACCCACCGAGGGATGCGAAGGATTTTGAGAACGTCCCGCTGACCAGGTCCACATCATCCAGCAGGCCGAATGCGGATGCAGAACCGCGTCCGCCTTCGCCCAGGACACCAATCGCGTGGGCATCATCCAAATAAAGCCTGGCATTGAACTCCTTCGACAACGCCACCAGCTCGGGAATTTTTGCCAGGGAGCCGGACATGGAAAAAACACCGTCGCTGACAATAATCTTTCCGGTAGACGGTCCTTCGCGCTCCAGGAGCTTGCGCAGATGGTCCATGTCGTTATGGTAGTAACGGACCGTCCGGCCGTTGGACAGTAGCGTGCCCGTCACGATACAGGCGTGATTGTCCTTGTCGGAGAAGATGACATCATTGCGGCCGGCTATGGTCTGGATGGCCCCTTCGTTGGTCTGGTATCCGGTACTGAACAGGACACAGTTCTCCTTGCGCATGAACGTGGCCAGTTTATCCTCCAGTTCCAGATGCAGATCCAGTGTGCCATTAAGATATCGTGAGCCGGTACAGCCGGTGCCGTATTTTGTAATGGCCTTTTGCGCCGCTTCCATCAACCTGATATCGTTGGTCAGCCCCAGGTAATTGTTGGAGCCGGCCATAATGACCTCCTTTCCTTCAATTACGACGACATTGCCATCCGTATCTGTCAGGGGTTTGAAATAAGGGTACAGACCCTGCGCTTTGACATCGTCAGCTGCTGTGAACTGATATGCCTTTGCAAAAATGTCATCTGGTTTTATTCTTTGATCGGAATGGGCCATTTAAATTATATGCAGTTTGGCTTAACAAAGCTTTAAAAATAACCAATATTGGTGGTACCGCGCAAAATTTTCTGATTTTACAGGTACAGATAATGCCATCTGCAGCGGTGATACCTGTTTCACGCACTACATGTTTGAACTGCAGAATACGCACGTAATATGCAACAAAATCGGATATAAATCATTTTAGTTTTTCAGCAGGCCGGATTAAGAGCGCCTAAAGTGAAACCGTATCTCACTGAGCCGGGCCCTGGAAAAACCCGTCAGCGGTTTCCTCAGTCAGTCAACCATATTGGTCTGTTTAACGTTTAGTATTTCGTCATAATAGGAAATGAGTTGATCCAGGATCCGTTCCCAATCGTACGACTGCGCCTTTATACGGGACAGGGATGCCATTTTGTTGCGGAGTTCTTTGTTTTTGATGATCTCCATAAGGCATTCCGTAAAGCGCTCCTCATCGCTGGCTTCGACCTGATATCCGGTCTTGCCGTCATCCACCAGGGATATGTTACCGACCGCCCTGGCAACCACCGCAGGCAATCCCGACGACATCGCTTCCAGGGTGACATTACCGAATGACTCCGTGTCGGACGGGAAAAAGAAGATATCCCCGCTGGCATAAGCTCTTGCGAGTTCCCGACCCATCAAGTAACCGGTGAACACGGTATTCGGCAGACGCTTTGCAAGTTTTTTCCTGGCCGGTCCGTCGCCTACCACCAGCGTGCGCACTGACGGTGCCAGATTGCCGATCTTTCCGAATATCCTGGCCACCATGTCAAGGTTTTTTTCCCAGACCAGACGGGACACAAAAACGACGACCAGCTCATCATCGGAGAAACCAAGCGAGCGTCGCCACACCGGGTCACTTTGACCGGGATTGAACAGGTTGGTGTCGACCCCGCGGGACCACAATTTAAGCTCGCACGCCACGCGTTCCCTTCGAAGTTCCTGGATTGTCGCCGGTGACGGCACATACAGGTGTTCGCTGTTGCGGTAAAACCAGTGGAGGTATTTCCACAGAGGCCGCTCCAGAACTCCCAGCCGATAGTACTTAAGATAACTTGCAAAATGGGTATGGTATGAAGAAACTACCGGGATGTCATTCTTCATCGCAAATCTCAGGGCGCGGTATCCCAGCAGATCCGGTGTGGCGATGTGGATCAGGTCCGGATCGAAATCGCGCAGCTTCTGTTTCTCGGTGGATGGAAAACCCATGGTGATGCGGTATTCCGGACGTCCCGGCGCGGGAATGGAGTAGACGGGGTTGTATTTGCCTTCATGCGCCATGGCAGGCGTGGGTGTCCAGGGCCCGAAAACAAGCACTTCGTACCCCCGCTTGCCAAGATGAGCGACCAAACGGTTCAACGTATTGGATACACCGTCACGGATGTGGTTGTAGTTTCCTGTAAAAAGAGCAATTCGGGGCTTCCGCATGCGAGCACAAATAAGGACAATTAGGGTTCATCGCTTTATTCCCTGACAGGATCGCGATATATTCCAACAATGTTCCGATCGCTTCCGGCAGGTCGTCTCATGTCCGCCGGAATACCCTGAGCCAGATTCCACACATTTTTTTAAATTAAGCAAAGTATACAAAAATTTTATGAAAGCTTTTGTTACCGGAGGCACCGGTTTTATCGGCAGCCACCTCGTTGACCGCCTGCTCAGGAATCAGAACGATGAGATCTCCTGCCTGGTGCGGTCCGACGAAAAATGGCTCCGGGACAAGGATATCGTCCGGGTCAAAGGCAACCTGCATGACCTGACGGCGCTTCGAAAAGGGATGGAAGGTGCCGATGTCGTCTATCACATCGCCGGTGTGGTCAAGGCGCCCACTCAAAAATTGTTCGATCAGGCCAATGTGGAGGCAACGGAAAACATACTCCGCCTGGCCATGAAGCTCAGGGTGCCGAAACTCATCGTACTCTCCTCCCTGGCAGCGAGCGGCCCCAGTTTCAGCCGGCCCGTCACCGAAGAGGACCCGCTCATGCCCGTGACCATGTACGGCGAATCAAAAAAAAGAATGGAAGAGATGATCGCCAGGGTGGCTGACGACTCCATCTCGGTGACCGTCATACGTCCACCAGCTGTTTACGGTCCGCGCGAGGATCAGATCTTCAGCGTTTTCCAGATGGCATCTTGGCGGCTCTTCCCCATCATCGACAGCGGCAACGACACCCGCGTCTCACTGATCCATGTCCATGATCTGGTGGACGGGATCCTGCTCGCCTCCGGGGAGAAGAAACCCGGTGTGGAGACCTACTTTATCTCCAGCGAGGAGCTCTACACCTGGGAACAGATCCGCCAGGCCACCGCTGTGGTATTCGGAAAAAAACTCTATGCCGTCAAAGTATCCCCGCGGCTGGTTGAGATTATCGGTAATATCGCGGAAACTGGCGCATCATTAATCGGCCGCTACCCCGTTATCAACCGGGACAAGTCCCGCGAACTGGGTATGCAATGGACCTGCTCGGTGGACAAGGCCAGGTCCAGCCTTGGATTCCGTCAGAAAACAGATCTCGGAAAAGGGCTTGCCGAAACCATCCACTGGTACAAAAAACACCACTGGCTATAAGAAATCATCCTATGTTATTATCTACCAACCTGCCGGATGCGGTCCGCTCCGCGACCTGCCACTCTGTACCGGCATCCGGCCTGCCACAGTTCATTCTGCTCACCGTTTTTATACTGACCTTCACCCTGCCGGCATCCGCCGCCATGGCCGATGCCAGCCCCCAGCCCGTGCGCAGCCATGAGACGCTCATGGATATCCCGGATATCAAGGCCATCACCAGCAGCGAAGCGCATATGTACGTGCTCTCCGCACATGAAGGGCTGGTGGTCTTCCGGACCGGGACCGACGCACCGCAATGGCTCTACTCCTCCTCCGGACTTTCAAACCGGGGCGACCGGCTGATCACCGATATCCGCTTTTCCTACCTGTTCGGCCGTGACGGACGGCTTACGGTCATCGAGCCCACTTCCGTGCTGGGGGTCTACTCATCCACCCAGCTGGGCAGCGACCCTAACGACCTTGTCCGGATTGGCAATTACCTCTTCCTGGCCGACGGCGAGACCGGACTGACGAGACTCTCCCTGGAGACACCGGAATCGGTGGATCGCACTCCCGAAACCGTTTTCCGGCACAACAGGTCCATCCTCTCGGCCGCACGCATCTCGAACCAGCTTTTTGCCCTCGACGACCAGGCCCGCATGTTCGTATTCGAACACGACAGCGGCGAACTGTCCCGAAGCGGTGATTTTCAACTGCCCCGAGGCGCCTCAAAACTGCACATTCTCGGCAATCGCCTATATATGACCACCGATAGCGGCGGAGTCTACCGGATCCGCTCCGATGGACGATCGGATGAACTTTTCCGCATCAGTGAAGGCATCAGCCACATCAAGCGCTGGAACGAAAACTACCTGGTCCGCGGCGAAAGCAACCGGATCTGGATCGCCCGGCAGGGTATGCGTCCCACCCTTTTCCGCGAAGACCCCTCAGCCGGAAACCACCTCACCGTTTTCAAGGAACAACTCTGGATCAGTGAACACCGACAGCTCAGCCGATGGGTGGATGCGCGCCATGTTGCCGCCATGCATCCGGATCAGGGCACAACGGGTCCGGATGGACGGCCCGGCGCTTCCCCGGGGCAATCCGCCGAAGAACCGCTGCGCATCGCATCCATCGGGGACCGTATCATTCCCTATCCCCGGCCCCTGCTCATGCCCCTGTCACTCGAAAGCCCGCACGACATCAGCCAGGTCACCTTCCAGCAGCGTTCGCGCATCGACGGCATCCAGATCCGCGGCAACGGCCTCTACTGGCAGCCATCCTCCTCGGAAATAGGGACCCACGCGATTTCCATCATCGCCAGCACCCCCGACGGACGCACCGACAGCACCACATTTTCCGTGACCGTCCGCCCGTTCAACAGTCCGCCGCGTATCTCTCCCGTTCGAACGCTGTCCATCCCGGTCGATGAGGAGTTCACCATCCCGATCCAGGCCACCGATCCCGACGGCAGTGACGCCAACCTGATCCGCTACATCGGCGTGGACCTGCCCGACGGGGCCAGCCTCGACGAGCAGAGCGGCCGGTTCCGCTGGACTCCGTCGCGCCGGCAGACCGGCGAACACGAATTCCAGGTGATCGCCACCGATCAATACGGGGCCGCATCCTCCCTGAACGTTACCGTCCAAGTGATCGACCTGCGCCGTGGCGATTGACGCTGACCGCACATTGCTGCTGGACTGGTACCGGCGCGTCAGGCGCGACATGCCCTGGCGCCGCACCCGCGATCCCTACCGCATCTGGATCTCCGAGATCATGCTGCAGCAGACCCGGGTGGATCAGGCCATGCCCTACTATGAGCGGTTCGTCGCCCGGTTTCCGGATGCCGCCTCGCTGGCAAGGGCCGACCTCGACGACGTTCTGCGGCTATGGGAAGGCCTCGGCTACTACTCGCGCGCCCGGAACATGCACAAGGCCGCCCGGCAGATCGTCGGACAGCACGGTGGCCGGTTCCCCGACACCTACGATGAGGTGATCGGCCTTCAGGGCATCGGTCCCTACACGGCCGCCGCCATCATGAGCATCGCCTACGACGAACCCTGGCCTGTGGTGGACGGCAATGTGATCCGCGTCATCAGCCGGCTGTTCGGAATCGGGGAGGATGTGCGGCTGACCTCCACACAGAAGAGGATTGCAGGGCACGCCGCGGAGCTTCTGGACCGTACCCAGCCGGGCGATTTCAATCAGGCGATGATGGAGCTGGGGGCCACCGTGTGCACACCGGCCTCGCCATCCTGCCCGTCCTGCCCGTTCCAGCTGCGTTGCCATGCGCACAGAAATGGTGCAACCGGCACATATCCGTACAAATCCCCTGCCAAGAAGCGTCCGCATCACCATATTGCCGTGGGTGTGCTCACCGACCGTGAGGGACGCATGCTCATTGCCCGCCGGCCCGACGATGCCATGCTGGGCGGACTCTGGGAGTTTCCCGGGGGCAAGCAGGAAACCGGCGAAGAACTGCCGGAAACCGTGCGACGGGAACTGCGCGAGGAGTTGGGGGTGGATGTGGAGGTGGACCGAACACCGTTCCGGATCGTGCGCCATGCCTACAGCCATTTCACCATCACCATGCATGCGTTCCATGCGCGGATGAATGATGGATCGCGTCCGCCCTCGGCACAAAACGGCGAGCCGATCCGCTGGGTGGTCTCCGACGACCTGGTGAACTACGCCTTCCCGAAGGCCAACCGCAAGATCACGGAAACACTGATGGGCTCCGGACAGTAATTGGAACCGCTCATGATACCAGGCAGAAACGCATCCAACAGAAAGAAAAAGCCCGTGAAGATACCGGGAGCCCGAACGGCCATGCGCACCGGCCGCGGGTTGCTGCTGCCGGTCCCGGACGGACAGCTTCCTGCACTGCGCGGGTTTCTGGATCCGGTCATCAGGCAGGTTGAGGAGCCGGGATATATCGCTTCGGATCCGGTCGCGTTCATGCACCGTTATGACGCCGCGGAGGACCGCAACCTGGCCGGATTCCTGGCCGCGCTCATGGCCTGGGGGCGGCGCGACATCGTCATGGCCAAGACCGGCAATCTGCTGGAGCGTTTCGGTACCGGTCCGGCCGACTTCATCGGCAACCTTTCGGCACGCGATGAGCAGCGCCTGGAAGGGTTCCGGCACCGGACCTTCACCGCCGATGATGTCCGATGGCTGCTGCGGGCGCTCTCACGCATCCTGCGGAAACACGGTAGTTTTGAACGTTTCTGGCTGGATTGCCGCAGCACGGATCCCGCAGAACTGCTCGGCCTGTTTCACGACCGGTTTTTTGCCACGATCCCGGACGCCCCCGCCAGGGTCCGCAAGCACCTGGCCACGCCCGCCAAAAACAGCTCATGCAAACGGCTCTGTCTCTATCTGCGCTGGACCCTCCGGCAGCAAAGCTGCGTGGATCCGGGAACCATGTCCTTCATGCCGCCGTCGGATCTGATGATCCCGCT
>SKWQ01000074.1 GCA_007128855.1 Balneolales bacterium | reverse complement strand
GCAACACCATCGGCTCGCCCGATGCGGCCTTTGTGGATGCGGTTGGCCTGTTCAGCAACGCCGATCATCCGCTGGAGGATGTGGTCGTGTACGACAACCTGATCTATGCCGGTCGCCGCGCAATCACCACGTTCTATGTCAAGGACAACGACTACCACGGCAATACGATCCACGTGACCGCCCAGACAGTGAACAATGCCTGGCACGCAGGCATCTACCTTGCCGGCGGAGTGGGCGACATCAACATCCACGGCAACATGATCATGGAAGTGGGCGTGAATGGTACGGGCTACGCCAGCGGAATTTTGCTGAACGGCAGCTCCGATGCGGTGAACGTGTACAACAACTACATTGCCATGAACGTGCCGAACCAGGGTGAGAGCGAAGCCAACAAAGTCTATGGTATCGCGATCAACTTCCCGAATGCGGGCAATCCGCTGAACATTGTGCACAACTCGATCTATCTGCCTGATACAGGCCTGACGGGCATCCACGCCGGGTTCGGCTGGGAGCGCGACAGCATCGAGATGACCGACAATGTACACTTTGTCAACAACATCGTGGTCAACGAGAACGACCTGGATGTTGCCTATGGCGTCGAGTGGCCGTGGGATACCGGTCTCGGCGTGAGCGACTTCAACAACATCTTCGTGCCGAACGGAAATGTTGGGTTCTGGGACGATTCCGCATCCAGTTCACTGGCCTTTTGGCAGATCGCCACGGGTCAGGATGCCAACTCGGTATCCGTTGCCGCTGAATTCGAATCCAACACCGACCTGAGCCTTACCGGTGGATCCGTCGGTGACGTACGTCTGGCCGGCACACCGCTTGTCATGGTGACCACGGACATCTTCGGTACCACACGAAGCAGCCAGTTCCCCTATATGGGAGCATTTGAAGGCGATGTGAAGCTGGGAGACGATACCAGCGCGGAAGTGGACCATCCCCAGGAGTTCTCGCTGAGCCAGAACTATCCCAACCCGTTCAACCCGTCCACCAACATCCAGTTCACCCTCCCGCAGACCATGGATGTGAGACTGGAGGTGTATGATGTCACGGGACAGCGGGTGGCCACGCTGGTCAACGAACGGCGTGAAGCCGGCGTCCATACCGTCGTCTTTGACGGCACCGGACTTGCCAGTGGTGTGTACGTCTACCGTATTACCGCCGGCAGCTTTGTACAGACACGAAAACTGACCTTCATCAAATAGAAGGTCGTACGAAGGTTTCAGGCCCGGTTTCTTTTGGAAACCGGGTCCGGAACCCGATTTGAGTAACAGGTGTCCGGCGGGACGTACGCAGCCAATTTGGCCGACGCACCCGCCGGCCCTCTTTTTTTCTCACATAAATGCCGTTGTAATCCGGAACCGAGGTACGGTTTTTCAGGATTGACGGACTTTTTCAAGCCCAGGGACCGTTAACGCACAGACGTATCCCGTCGCAGTCACGTTCTACGATTGATTTCCCTCTGATTTGCGTAATCACAGATGTGGAAATTTTTTTCGATGTTCAACTCAATGATTTAACTCACACCCCATGAAAATTCTGTATCAGATCCGGATCCTCCTCCTTGTCGTCCTCTCTGCATCCTTTATTCCGTTTGCTGCTTATGCCGCGACGCAGGCAGGGACCGGCAACCAGCACCGGATCATCAACCCGGAAACCAGGCATGACGCCTCGTTCGCCATCGTGGTGGATCGGGAAACCTATGAAGCGGCCCCGGAAGGGCTGTCCCTGTACCGCCAGGCCCTCGAGATGTTCGATCTCTTCAATGTCTACACGGTCATCGGTGACTGGGACCGTCCCGACCCCATCCGTGACATCATCCGACAACTCGCTGCCGATGACGACCGGCTCGAAGGGTTCGTTCTGGTTGGGGACATCCCCATTCCCATGATCCGGGATGCGCAGCATCTGACCTCTTCCTTCAAAATGGATCAGGACCGGTTTGCCTTGCACCGCTCATCCGTTCCGTCCGACCGGTTTTATGACGATTTCGATCTGAAATTCGAGTATATCGGTCCGGACGAAAACGATCCGCTCAAGCATTACTACAGCCTCACACCGGATTCCCCCCAGTTCCTGAGCATGGATCTCTACAGCGGCCGCATCCTGCCGCCGGCCAGCGGTGAGGAGGGGCGCGAGCTGGTCAACAGCTACCTGATCCGTGTTGCGGCCCTCAAGGAAAATCCCCCGATGCTGCAGCATGCACTGTTTACGACGGGACACGGATACCATTCCGAGTCACTGGTCTCCTGGGAAGGGGAGATCACCACGCTGCGCGAGCACTTCCCGCAGCTTTTCGTCCCGGGCGGAAGCCTCACCAATTTCTACCATTTCAAGGGCGATGACCTCAAGGAGCAGGTCCTCCGCGAACTGCAGCGTCCCCGGCTTGACCTGGCGGTGTTCCATGCCCACGGCACGCCCGACAGGCAGCTTCTGGTCGGAGCCGGCCGGCAGCGTACCGTGAACGCCCAGGTCGACGCCATCCAGATTTTCCTGCGCAACCGCCTCCGTGCCGCCGACCGCAGGGGCGAATCTTTTGATGAGGTGAAGCAGCAGTACAACGAACAGTTCGGCATCGATCCCTCCTGGTTTGACGGCGCTTTTGACGAAGAAGTAAAGCGGGCGGATTCGCTTCACTCTGCCAGCCAGGATATCCATATTGCCGATATCGAGCATCTTGAGCTCAAACCCTGGTTCGTGATGTTCGACCAGTGCTTCAACGGAGCGTTCACCCACCGTCCCTACATCGCAGGCAGTTATGTGTTCGGACCCGGAAATGTGGTCGCCGCACTGGCCCATTCGGTCTCGGTGCTGCAGGATACCGATGCCAACCAGTTCCTCGGCCTGCTTTCGGCCGGGATGCGCACGGGACGCCTGGCCTACTTCAAGAACCATCTGGAAACCCATATCATCGGTGATCCGACGTTCCGCTACGGACTGCTTCCCGTTGAAGCGGAAAGAGGCTCGATCGAACCGGTGCAGGATGTCAATACCCTGATCCGGGAGCACAAAAACGATCCGTCCGTCTGGCGGCCCCTGCTCAGCGATCCGGATCCCAACTTCCGCGCGCTTGCCGTTGAGATGATGACCCGGATCCACGGGGAACAGTTCGCCGACGACCTGATCCACATCTATGGGTCCGATCCGGCCTTCATCGTCCGCCTCCAGGCGTTCAAGTCCATTGCCCGCTTCCACACCGGCCACATCCACCAGATTCTTCCGCAAACCGTCAACGATCCCTACGAGTACATCCGCCGGGCCAGTATCGGGCTGATGGGGGATATCGGCCGCGATGACTACATGGAGATGATCGCCACGGCGCTGGTCAACGACCACTCGCGCCGCGTGCGGTTCAAGGCGCGCACCGCCATCCAGAAGGTCAATGCCCCGGTTGCCGCCGATGCCTGCATGGTGGTCCTGGCCGAACAGCAGCAGGATGTGACCGATGACAGCCCGATGTCCCTCACCCTGCGCAATTTCGAGCGAACGGCCAACCAGCTGCAGGATGAGATGATACCGGCCATCCTGGACCGAGACCTTACGCTGAACGATCGCCGCCGCCACATCAGGAGTTTCCGGCTCTACCGCTACCAGCAGGTAGTGGAACCGCTGCTCGAACTTATTGCCCGCGATGACGATGAGCAGGAGCTGCGTGTCCTCGCAACAGAGGCCCTGGGCTGGTTCCTCTTCAGCTACCAGCGGGATGAGATCATCAGTGAGCTGTCGCGGATCAGGGAACAGTCGGCCGGCAACGAGGAGCTCCATGCCGAACTGACCCGCACCCTGAACCGGCTTACACACAGGCCCAACCACCCGTTCACCCTGTGATCCGGGTTAGTGGTAAGTTGAAGCTGCAGACCGGTCCGGCCGTGATACCGGACCGGCACCTGTGCCTACTCCGGAGCATATAGTATCATTTGATGAGCGTCAGTTGTTTCGTATCTACAAAACTGCCGGCACGGAGCTGGTACAGGTAGATGCCGCTTGCCAGTCGTCCTGCGTCGAAGGTGATTTCATGATAGCCGGCCGACATTGATTCATCCACAAGTGTTGCTACGTTTCTTCCCAGTACATCATACACAGCCAGATGGACATTTCCCCCGGAAGGAAGGGAAAAACGAATCGTAGTGGATGGATTGAACGGATTTGGATAGTTTTGAGCGAGTGCGTAGTAGTCTGGGACATCAGCCGGATTCGACGGTTCCGTGGACGTGGAGACATTCTGCAGCACCACGGATTCGCTGTATGATCCGTTCATATTGGAATCGATCAGGATGATCAGGTCATTTTGCGCCACATCATTCCAGTCAGCCTGAAGTTTATAGGCCGTGGAACCGGACAATTCAAATCCCTCATACAGAAAATAGGCTCTCTCGTTGCCAAAAGCCTCTTTGAGTTCTATATCTATTGTGGACGGGCTTCCATAATTTTCAAGGACCAGCTCCGATTCATCAGACAGCGAAAACCGGACAGAATCATTTTCTGCAACGGAGGCGCCCATGATGTGATACATCTGGTCTTCGGTTTCATAGTCCTGCATGATGGCCATATTAAATGATCGGGGGGATCCGTCATCATTTCCCAGTACCGTCACGGAATTGCCATAACGCAACCGGTCAGTTATGCCCAATGCCGTGGTATCTGCTGCAGAGTACTGATAGATGGTGGCTTCATTGACAGCCGCGAAGATATCGTTGCCGGACATGAACTCCAGATCAATGAGATATTCGTTATCGGGCAACAGGTACCCGATCGGGGGATGTTCGCCACCGACAGCAGGCGTAATAGGCAAAGAGCCGGGAATCCCTGAACTGACCGCCAACGCTTCATAGGACGATTCGTTTCCCGTGTTGTCTTGAAACCGGATCTCCGTATCTGCTGAGAACAGGGAGTACATGTAGCCATGATCAGCCATTTGTTCCGCCGGGCTATGCGGTTGCTTCCGGTCGTCATGCACTTCTTTCAGAAACTTGGATTGGGTGAGGTAGGCATCGACACGGTCACCCAGGAATAATCCGCCATATCCCGAATAATTAATTACAGGAACAGTCTGGCCATCAATCCGGGCCGGTGTGGCATACCACCAATAATCGGATGCGGTGTTGACCTGTACTTTCAGAGTGTCGTTCCAGGGTTGATTACTGTCGTGTACATAGATATCCCAGACATCCGGGTAAACACTGCTCTCCTCGGCACGGTACGCTAAAATAGTGTGTGCGATACTGACACTATCCGGGGGAATCAAAATCAGATGTTGGTGATAATCTGACGATGAAGTTCGTTCAAGCATGTGTTTCACCTCTTCCAGGGTCTCTGTCGGACCTTTCAGGAGACCGCCTGACACCGAGTTTATCAATTGGCCCACCAGATGGTATTTTCCAAACTGTTTAGTCCAGGTGACATTTATGGCATTTCTGACATCCGGATCTGCTTCAATATTATACAGTGTATCTTCATCACTATGGATCCCGATGGGTTCCAACCCTTCGATTCCGTCCGAAAATGCCAGCAGGCTTGTGACGGCAAATCCATGGCAGACACCCATAAAGCCGTTGCGTTTCAGGATTCTCCACATGGTGATCGCTGCTGTTTTGGGCATGGTTCCGAGCAGTGGCCAGGTCGTGGTTACTTCATCTTCCCCGAACGCCTGAACCAGGTGGTCCCAGCTGGGAAAATCCTCCGGTACTGCAGATAAAGGAGGCAGTTGCAGTGCAGATGGATAGGTTATATCCTCCCAATCCTCTTCAAGCCACATGTACCGTTCCTGGTTGCGGATACTCCATCCGTGAACCAGCGGATCAAACAGTTTGTATCCTCCATCCGGTTGTGACTGACGCAGGTGGTACCGGATTGCATCCAGGTTCAGGACCTTGAAAAATCCACTGGTATCCCTTACAGAAGTGTTATGGGCATCTCTGATCCTCAACTGGATCTGCTGGTTAATTTTATCCGGAAAGGTGTATTGATAATGAAAGGTATCGGCTTTCAGGCCTTCTTCCACCGGGTTCCAGCTGCTCCCGTTCAGGGAATACCACAGATCCACCTTATCAATCTTTCTTCCGGCATCCCATTGGACAGAGAACGTGTCTCCGGTATAGTAGTATTGGCCCTCATCCGGTACATTGGTGAATGTGATGGCGTTCTCGTTCAGTCTTCCAACACCTCCGTTGATCACATTGAAGTCCCCGGCAAGCCACTTGTTATTGTTTTCATCTATGGTCATCCACCCTAAAAAGGAGTAGAATTCATCATCTCCGGCGATAGTGGTCCAGTTATTTCCGTCAAATTCGGCGAGAAACCCGGTATGTGGTTGCGTTTCCGGATCGGATGCTGCTCCAAATGATGCCCAAAGATATCCTCCGTCTTCCGTTGCGTGAACCCTCACGGAGTTGTCCGGAAGTCCGTTGTCGGTTGTATAAACTTCCCATTCATAAACATCTTCGAAAAGTTTCCGATTGATGTTGGCCAGGCCGCCACTTTCCGGATGGGCTTCGGTCGGCATGGTACCGACCCAGACACTGTCCATCGTCTGGGCAACAATGGAGGTGACATAGTCGCCGGGAAGTTCTGAGTTTTCGGTGGTAAAATGCTCCCAGTTCGTTCTCATTTTTCGGATCAGGCCACCATCGGGTTGCAATGTGGAAATCCACAGATTTCCTCCTGCCCAGGCAAGCAGGTTGTTCGGCAAATTGGCAGCAGTGGCATCTCCGGGCGTGGGAGCGGGCATAATACTGTTCGATGAATCATAGACAGCCCATTCGGAATTGCCGTCAAAAGAGACCAGCCGCGGGTAGTTGAGCAGATACCAGACATCACCATTTGATGCAACCGTCATATCCATGATCCACTCCTGATCATCATCATCAGGCTCGGGGAGATCCGGGCTGTCCGGGGTGTAGATATTGCTCACGCCGTTTTCGTATCTGTAAAGTTGGTACCCGTTTGAATACCAGACCGGCCCATTTTGCGTCGCATACATGGGGACGTTCGTCACAATTTTTTCGGAAATCAGGTCAAAGGTTAAAACGGTTTCCCATTCGCCTTCCTGATAGCGGAACAACAGGCCGATGAAAGTTCCCGAATGGGTCTCACCACCTCCCGCCGCCCATATGGTTCCCGGCTCACCCTCCTGTATGCGTGACATATGCAGGGTCGCCAGGTTGTTCATGAACTCGACTCCTAGAAAAAAGGAGTCAAAAAACCATCCGGGATCCGTATCCCGGGATTGCAGTTCGTATCCTTGTTCCGGATTTACCCCTTGAGCGGTCTGCGGATCATACGACTGATCCGGATCAGGAAGAAGTTCCTGATAAAGCTCCTGATTATGTTCCGTTTGGCGTTCCTGTCCTGCAACAGCACTTGAAAAAGCTGCCAGAACCAGTAGCAATATGACCGATGGTAAAATGTAATTTCTGTTTAATGTCATCATGCAACCCTCCTGTTTCTTGTGAATGCCTTGATATGGCAGCCGTTAAAACGGCCACCCGGGCATGCGTGGATTCCGATTCCACCCAGGCTCTTGTGAATCGTTGTTATTTATTACGGTTCATATAGATGCGGTCCGTGTCACTAGAAGGATCGGCGGCAATTTTGTCCACAGGATCTTCCGGCCATTCGGCAATTTCTGAAAAACCGTTGCCGTCACCATGAGACTGACCGGTGCCGTTAGGAATCAGCTCATCAAACCCTGCATTGTCAACCATGATGGTTCCCAAATGGGGATCTTTTATCCCGCCGGCAGTAACGATACCGGAATACAGGATGACAGTATGTACAAATCTTCCTTCCTCCCGCTCCTGGACTTGCTTTGTGAATATGGAAAACCGGTCCTCTTCGCCTATGATATAAGCACCGGTGCCACCATGCTCGGGTTGATGGGCATGCCGCAGTTCGATATCGATTTGATTGTCCGTCAGGTTCTGGTTGCTCAAGCGCGCGTACAGATCATTATAGGTGCAGCGGTCATTGGCACAGCGATCATTCGGCACCACGGTTTCGAGAAGAACGAAAGGCCGCATGACGACAGCCACAGCCAGGGATTGCGTACCGGCATCATCGGGCCCGATTTTTTGAGCACCGGACAGCAGCATGGCAATATCGGGTGGATTCTCTCCTGTATGAACCGGGATATGCAAACTGTCCTCTAAAACGGCAAGCATTTCGACCGTCACGAATTCCCTAATGTCAGGGCTTAATTGGCTCAGCGGATCATCCGGTTCATCGTCACTTCCGAAAATGCCACAAGAGGAGACCAGTATCAGTAATGGAAAAAGGAAAGCATATAAACTCTTGTGAAACGGTTTTTGGGAAATGTTCGATTTTTTGGCTGATATTTTCTGCTCTGTATCTGAAATCATAGTCATACCCTGTATTTTCCTGGTTGAATTTGTATTGAGGCGGGTTCTTTTTGATGTTCAACGGGCAGATGAGGCTGAAGGATGGTCCTGCCGAAAGGCAAATGATCCTCTGGTTAGCACCTGGTCAGGAATATTCCCCACGCAATTTCCGCCAAGTATCCGTTGATATGTAGGTTGTTTAAGGGTAAGTATTATAAAATTAAAATGATAGTGAAATCATTTTTAGTCGTTTCCAGCTTCTGTGACCCTTTCATTAAGCCGTATTCATGCCTATTATATCTGTCTGGGCAACCGGAAGTGAGACACCACCAAAGCGTTATTTTTCGATGAAAGCGACTATGATTCCGGAAGAAAAAAAAGAAGAAGTACGTGATGCCGCGGACATCGTGGACGTTGTCTCGGATCATGTGAAATTGCGCCGCACCGGCAGCAGCTTCACAGGATTGTGCCCTTTTCACAATGAGAAGACCCCGTCGTTCAACGTGTCACCGAGTCTGGGCATCTATAAATGCTTCGGGTGCGGGGAGTCCGGCGATGTGTTCAAATTCGTGATGCAGTTGGATGGCGTGGGGTTCGAGGAGGCGGTCCGGACCCTGGCCGACAGGTACAATGTCATGCTTCCGGAGAAAGCCGACGAGCCGTACGACCCGCAGCAGTTCCTGAAAGACGGGATCTACCATGCCCTCCGGTTTGCCGGTTCCTTCTTCCACCAGACCCTGGCCGAAGCCGACGAGG
>SKWQ01000126.1 GCA_007128855.1 Balneolales bacterium | reverse complement strand
TTTTATGGATAAAGAAAAGCTCGTTGTGCTGACGGGTGCCGGTATCAGTGCTGAGAGCGGCATCACTACGTTTCGTGACTCAGGCGGACTTTGGGAGGGTTTTGATGTCATGGAAGTGGCATCTATCGAAGGCTGGTATCAGGACCCCGAAAAAGTACTGGAATTTTATAACAACCGGCGCCGTCACCTCGAGCATGCCCAACCGAACGAGGGTCATTATGCCCTTGTTGAGCTGGAAAAAAGCTATGATGTTGTCGTGATCACCCAGAATGTGGACGATCTTCACGAGAGAGCGGGATCGTCGCGGGTAATCCATCTCCACGGGGAACTGACCAAAGCCAAGCCGGACAATGCCGAAGCACCGATCTGGGATATCGGGTACAGAGACCTTCATCTGGGTGACTGCGATGAAAAAGGCCGGCAATTGCGGCCTCATGTTGTTTGGTTTGGAGAGATGGTGCCCATGATGGAACTGGCGGCCCTTGAAGTGGCGACTTGCAGCAAGCTGCTGATTATAGGTACTTCCCTCGTTGTCTATCCGGCAGCGGGGCTGGTGGACCTGGTTCCCGAGCATGCCCCTGTCTATGTCATAGACCCGGTCGTGCCGGAGTACCGCTTTCCCTCAAATGTCCACTTCATCCACAAGAGTGCTTCCAAGGGGACGCCTGTACTGGTTGAAAAGTTGCTGAATTCAGCGTAGGCGGACATCGGCCATGTATAATGAAGGAGAGTTGATGTATATTTGGTGAGAGCCCGGACAGAAATCCATCTTCTTACGCACATAAACGGATGTCAATGAAACAGGAAGAAAAAGAAGCGCTGCTTGAATATCTTGTTCAGTTTTCTAATATCGAGAAGAGGTTCCCGCTGTTTCAGGGAATAGAGGATCCCGAAGCGGTTGCGGATTTCATCGGTATAGATGCTGACAATTTCGTAAAAATCAGGGAAGCATTGGATCAACAGGCCCGAATGGCGGCTGAAGAGATCATGAAGGATGCCGGTCTGCTTGAAATGGCTGGAAAAATGCCATTCAAGGCGGATGATACCATTGCGGTAATTGGGGACAGCATAACCGACGATCGGCAGAGTTGGTTCCACATACTCAGAAATCTTTTGGATCTGGTAATACCGAGGGCGAAAATCCGGTATATCGATGCCAGTATCAGTGATTCTCTGTCTTCTGATGCCCTGAGGCGGCTGGAGCGTGATGTACTGGCAAAAAAACCTGACTGGGTTTTCGTGGCATTGGGAAGTCAGGATGCCTTGCGGCTGCACATCACGCCGGGCAGGACCCTGGTCTCCATTGCCGAGTTTTGGGAAAACATCAATGCCATCGAATCGGCGATTCTGAAAAACTGCAAGAACCCACCTGTTTGGATCACCCCTCCTCCTGTCATACCGGAGCTGATGCAACAGATGCCGCTGCTGGATGGTGTACTTGACGAAGAGGATCTTAAGGACTTCAGGGAAGTCGTAAACGGAAAGTCAGGGTACATCGTGGATCCGGCCGGTGACCGGATGGGGATGCCTCCAAAAGAATGGAATTATCTCAATGACGGATTCAGGCCCTCTTTGGCCGGAAATATGGAAACAGTAAGAAGTATCATCAAAACGCTGGGCAAAGGAGAGCGATAGGATCGGCCCGGTCCGCTCCAGGGTGGGTTATAAAGCGATTTGAAACCGCGTCAGTTCAATACCAAGATGTGACCTGGCAGAGAAGGTGTCTTTGCCGGTGTTTTTTATGGTGTGCAGGAGTATCGGGTTTATGAATCCGAGTGCATACTGGTCGTTTGGGGAACGGATTTCCACCAGGCCGGCCGGTGAGGTTCCCCTGTGTGAGTATCCATCGTAGAAACTGTCATAGTTGCTTACCGAACTGAGGGCAAACGCATCCACCAGACCAAATGCAAATCCCACCCAGGCCCCGGCGCCGGCGCCAAACTGCAGTCCTTTGAGGACATCGGAGTCCCGGCTCATCAGGCTGATGGCAAACCCGACAACGGCACCGGTTGCGGCGCCATAAAAGGTATCCAGCAGCACAATTGTTCCGGTGGTGTTGGCTGAGCTGAAAAATCCGTCGACATGATAACCGTGGCCTCCGGTCGTGCGCGACAGGTCATAAAAACCGGTCCCGAGTCCGAAAATGGTTCCAAGTCCGATCCCAAAACGAAGGGGATAATCATCATAGTTGTTCTGGAGGGCGATGGTCGCACCGCCCAGCGCCGCTCCGGTTAGTGCCCCGTTCAGGGTATTGATGGTGACGATACGCATCGTCTGGGAGTGAGCCGGTTGGGCGCAGGTTGAAAATAACAGCAGGGCGGCAATGACGGGAATGACTTTTACAATTTGCATAGTAATGCATTAAACGTTTCCGGGGAATAATGGGTCTTTTACCAGGCATCAGGGATCGCCGAGCGCGACGGGGATCACCTTGCCGTTCATGAAGTTGTGGGCTTTAAGTGCAAAATCACCGACGAACTCAGCCATTTCGTCCGGTTTGACAGGGGCTTTCATTCCCGGGAAAGCTGAGGAGAACATTTCGGTCTGAACTGCCCCGAGACAGAGGCAGTTGACGGAAATGCCATCGTTTTTCAGTTCGGCAGCCATGCATTCGCTCCAGATGCTGAGGGCGCCCTTGGACGTACTGTAAGCCGACAATCCGGGGTATTTTGAGCTGCCCTGAAAACCACCCATGCTTCCGATGGTGACAATATGCGCCTTTTTTGCAAAGAAGGGGAGCATGGCCCTGAGCAGACGGACTGCCGACAGGACATTCATGTTCCACATGGCATTCCAATCCTGGTCTGTCAGGTCTCGTAAAGGTTTGTTGACCAATCCGCCGGCATTGTGGATCAGGGCGGATATTTCCACATTCCGATCCCGGATATGGTCAATGATTTTCTGAAGGGATGCCGCATCCAGCAAATCGCAGGCCACGGTTTCTATGCGCTTGGGGTGTGTGGCCTTCAACTCATCAAGGAGTTGCTGTGACCGTGCGGTGGCCAGTACCTGGTGCTTTTGTCCGGCAAGATAACGGGCGGTCGCGTGACCGATTCCCCTGCTGGCTCCGGTGATGAGAACGATTTTTTTTGACATGATGGCTGACTTTTTTCCGTGTTGGATGGATGATTTCCCTTGGGCCGGATCAGGGTCCGGATCATGGATGCAGGTCAGAGTTCGGCGGTATCGGATTCGTTAAACAGGTTGTTTCCGGACAACACACCGTTATATCCGGTTTGAATGGCAAAGATCACCGGCCGGTTCAGCACATCGTCGGGGTCGATATCAAGCTTTTTGAGGAGCTGTTCTTTACGAACCGCGAAGGATCCCCTGTGTTCCTCCTGGATGGGATCGGCCGGCGGGAGGTCGATACGCTGCGGGTCTACAGGCCGTCCATGCTGCCAGAAACGGAAGCACAGATGCGGGCCGGTTGCAAGACCTGTTGCCCCGACGTAGCCGATGATCTGTCCTTGCTTAACCTGCGTCCCCGGCCGCATCCCCTCGGCAAAACGGGACATGTGGAGATATCCGGTTTCGTAGATGCTGTTGTGCCGGACCCGGATGTAGTTTCCATTGTTCCTGTCATAGCGGGCAACGGTGACCGTTCCGTCACCGACCGCACGGATAGGTGTGCCTACCGGTGCGGCATAATCGGTGCCATGGTGCGGCATATTCCTTTTGAGAACTGGATGATAGCGGCGGTTGGTAAAACGGGAGCTGATGCGGGTATAATCCAGTGGTGCTGCCATAAATTGTCTTCTGAGCGAATTGCCCTCTTCGTCGAAGTACTCATCCAATTCATCCTGCCGGAAGTGGAAGGCATAAAAATCCTGATTTCGGTGCGTAAAAACTGCGGACTTGATCTTGCCGATCTCTACAACTTCTCCGTTGATGAGCCGCTCTTCAAAGAGTACCCTGAAATGGTCACCGGGCTGGATCCTGTAAAAATCGACCTGCCATGCGTATACATCCGCGAGCCGGTGTGTCAGTTGTGGATGCACTTCGATCTGGCGCATGGTCTGGTAGAGGGAAGTTGTAATGCTGGCGCTTACCAGACGTGTCCTGATCTCTACCGGTTTGGAATCACGGTTCACATAGACCGAATCAGCCAGGTGGAAACGTACAAACTCAGCTTTATTTTCCTCATAGATTAGATGGGAAACAGTGCCCGAACCACTACTGTCAGGCTTGCTGTAAATATGCAGGGGCTGTCCGACACGGATCCGGCGGACGTCAAAAACACCGGATGATGCCCTGCTGAGGTCGTGGATTTCACCCGAGGTGAGTCCATGTCCCCGCAAAATGGAGGAAAGGGATTCATTGCGGCGTACGGTGTGCGTAACGACATCAAAAGACTCATCGATTCCGAATATGTCCATCTGCGGTTCCGGCTCTACCGGTTCAGAAATGATTTCCAATGAAGGGTCATCATCCATGGCAGTTTGCGGACCCTCTGTACGGAAGTCACAGGAAGCCAGCATCAGTGCATGCAGGATCAGAAATAGAGTAAATCGGGCCATGAGCAATGAAATAAAAATGTATGAGATGAATCCCTACTAGTTAGTGATAATTTTACCTTTAATCAATGAAAATATCGGCAGACGGCGATGTTTTTCTGTTCGCTGAAGCCGGTGGAAACTCACTTTCTGCGCTCCGATTTTTGCCGCATCATGGTTCGTGCAACCGCTCTCTTTGCAGGCGGTTTTCCAGTTGCCGCTTCCATTGCTGCAGGCCCGGGAAGTCGGGTTGCATGCGGTCGAGTTTCCGGGCTGTTTCGCTGGCGGCTGCGAGGTTGCCGCTCAGTGCCTGTGCACCGGACAGGTTGAACATCGCCTGAACATCGTCGGGATTGAACTCCAGCGCCTGTTCGAGCAGGGCAATTCCGCGATCATAATTTCCGTCGTTGACTTCGATGGAGCCGAGCATACGGGCGGAGTAGTTGGAGGGGTTGATCCGCCAGGCATTTTCGAAGTGAGGCCGCGCACGCTCAAAATCGTTCATGACCTGCAACAGCAGTCTGCCGGCATAGACGTGCGGGGAGTGGTTGTAGGGCTGATCCCTGATCAGGCCTTTGTACTCCCTGAGTGCCAGTTCGAATTCGCCGTTTTCCAGGAAATGATCTGCCACTTCGAGTTTGGCCTGGTCCCAGCGCTTGTTGGTGTGAACGACCTCGAATGCAAGTTGGTCGATCAGGTCCTCCGGCTGGTAGGCGGTCGGGTATGCGTCGGGGGACGGTCCGGTCACAAACGGCCATCCGCCGGTGAGCAGCCGCACCCGGTGCCAGGCGATCCGCTCGTCCACCCGGGACACCATCATCCGCTCAAAATACTCGTCCCAGCTCCTAAGTGCCTGGTATTCTGCTTCGGAGTCAAGGAGGCCGCTGGCGGATATGGTCTCGTAAAAAGATCTGCCTATGAGGAAATATCCGGAAGTATTGGGATGCAGGTGCTCCAGCATCAGGTCGTATCCGATGATGCGGTTTTCGCTCTGCTCCCTCATGTCTTCGTATGCAGGAACATATGTTGCCCCATGCTTTTGTGCCTTCTGACGAATGATCTCGTTGAAAACCTCAGGGGCGCGGAACTTGAGCGCATCAAGGTCTTTGGCATAGACAAACAGCTCATAGGCGCGATCGTATTCTCCGAGGCGGTAGTGATGGCGGGCCTGCTCGAAAACCTGCTTCGCCGGAGGGTGTTGTGGCGTCTCAATGGAAACGAAGGGCTCCTGGTCACGAAGGTTGCTGGCGATGCTGGAAATGAAAACCGGGATGCCGTTATCGTGGAAGCGCTGCAGGATCTTGTCCAGGTTGCTCTCGAACTGGTTTTTACCGTACTCGAAAGTCCGGCTGTCCAGGGTAATGGTCTGGTCCTGTACCATGCGCTGCATGAGTGTCCCGCCACTCGCCGGGTGCGGTTGGCCAAGGAGAACGGTCGCGATCCACTGTGTGATCGTTGCGATGCCATCCCTCAGGAGCATAAAGGTCTTGAGCCGCTGAAGCTTCAGGTAGGTGCGGACGAAGCCCGGGAAAGCCCCGAACTGTTCGCTGGACCCAACACCGAGGGCTCCGTAAAACTCGTTGTGGCCGGTGTAGATGAATATGGCATCGGGTTTTTGCTCCAGTATTTCGGGGATTTGATCGTAGAGCGTGTAGGAGTTGACCGCGGAGGCGCCGAGGTTGATGACTTCGACCAGGCGTCCCGGCAGGACGTCCTGCAATGCGTCGGCGGTAACCCTGGAAAACGTGGCATTGAAGCCGTACGGATATCCGGCCGTTGAGGATCCGCCCATGGCAAAGACACGGAACGAGGAGTCAGGTTTGTCAGCGAGAAATGCATCGTTGGAAAAACCGGGCAGGTTGGTCGTGTTGAAAAAATACCGGGCGTTGAAGTTCCTGTTGACAAACCCGTATTCACCTTCAAAATACTCTGCGGGATAGATGAAAAGACGGGTGTCGCCCCGGTAGTCAAACAAACGCAGTGATCCTTCCAGAAGGACAAAAAACAGCACAGGGATCAGGAGTGCTGCAATTAAGAAGACGGTTTTCTTACTGCCTTCGGTTTGCGGTGCAAACGTATCGAGGTATTCCTGCACCTTTTCCCGGTCTGTTTTCAGTTCAAGTGAGAGCTGTCCGGCGGTTTTGTCCCGGTGATGGTCCCGGATGTATTTTTTCTGCTTGTTGGTCAGTCCCATGTCGGTGATGCCCTGGCGTAAGGATCTGATGTAGGTTTAGTGTCTATTTCCTGGCTTTCCAGGCCACGTCCCGGACATTTTTTGACTTGTTCTGGTACCGGGCCATCACAAAAAGGAGATCGGAAAGCCGATTCAGGAAGATAAGTGCTTCGTCGGAAACAATTTCGGATTGTCTGCAGGAAAAACAGCTCCGTTCGGCCCTGCGGCAGACGGTTCGGGCGAGATGAAGATAGGCAGCACCGGGACTTCCACCGGGGAGGATAAACGATTTCAGGGGTTTGAGCTCATTTTCCAGCCGGTCAATGTCCTGTTCGATCCGGTGGACGTGGTCGGGGCCGATGCGGTCGATCCGTGTATTTTTCTCCGGTGGCGTGGCGAGGTCGGCTCCGAGCACAAAGAGTTCATTCTGGATCCGTTCCATCAGTTCTTCCAACAGGGGGTCGGGGTCAGCCGAGCGGACGATCCCGATGATGGAGTTCAACTCGTCCACTGTCCCGTAAGCGGTGATACGCGAGTGGTTTTTTGAGACACGCTGTCCGCCAAAAAGCGAGGTGTCTCCATGATCGCCGGTTTTGGTATAGATTTTCATCTGTTCAAATCAATTATGGATTTATAAGGTCAGAATGAATTCACATGGCAGGATTTGATCATGCTCCTGTGTGTCCGGGTCATGCCCGGTCATGGACATTTCATGTGCAATATTTGATTGGTTGGAGGCGAGTTGGTTGGCATTACCGGTCGATCCGGATGCAATGCGCATGCGGGGTTTGTCAGGTCCGCAGGGCGGCGTCATCGATCGGACGGAAGCATTCCGGTTCCGGGGTGAATTCTATTCCCAGATGAGAAAGGTTTTCGAGGATACTCCCGACGTGCGGTGCATGATCTGTTTTGCAGTAGAGTGTCATTGATACGGTTTCAAGATATGTTTCCTGATCTGTTTCCATGCGGAAACGGTTGACAAGTTCCCTGATACTGTTTTCCTGGTCGTATGGATATCGAACTGAAAAAGGGACGAACCGGTCCAGGCTCCTTTTCTTTGCCGATGCGATGCTGAGGGCGGCGGCCTCCCTGTAAGCTTGAATCAACCCGGTCTTGCCGAGTTTGGTTCCGCCGTAATATCTGACCACGACGATGAGTACGTTGACGAGATGGCCTGATTTAATGACGCCAAGAATGGGAAGTCCGGCCGTGCCGGCTGGCTCACCATCGTCCTGGGCAAACTCGGCCGGCTGAAACGGGTCGAAACGCCAGGCATAGCAGTGGTGGGTGGCATCGGGGTACTTGGCTGCAATCTCATTTCGCCGGTCATCGATTCCCTGATGATCCATTACGGGAAAAGCATGGGCGTAAAAACGCGATCCGCGGTCGGTATACCGGGCCGAAGAGGGTCCGGTAAGTGTTTTTAGAGTTTCATCGGTCATACGTGGATGGTGTCGGACGGGTAGCAGAGTCGCAGAAGGAATTGGTAAATATCCTTAATTTGGACTAAATTTGAAAGGCTTGTATCATTTACAGTCGGGCCATGGAAGCTAAATTTCAGATAAAAGCAATAACGGTCAATTCCGGACTCCGGGAATTGCAGATAACCTGGGCAGACGGACATCTCAGCCGCTATCCAATGGGAGGCCTCAGGAAGGCCTGTCCCTGTGTGTTCTGCCAGGGTGGACACGAAAATATGGGGAAGCCGGTGGATCCGGCCATTTTTCTGGAGCCGTCGAAACATGACCGGCTGATAGCGCGGATTGTTCAGGTCGGAAACTATGCGATCCAGATCGTTTGGAACGATGGGCATCAAACCGGCATTTACCGTTATGAACGGCTTCGCAGCATGTGTCCGGTCGAAAACGGTATCATTTGATCACAACACCTCATAGTCCAATGAAATGTCGGATAAGAAAATTGCGATACTGGATGCGGCCGAAGACCTGATTGCGGTGAATGGATACCGCAGCACTACGACCCGCATGATCGCGGAAGAGGCCGGGGTGAACGTGGCAATGCTTTCCTACTACTACGGATCCAAGGAGCAGCTTCTCAAAGCGTTGATCGATCGTCATACGGCCAACGTCAAACTTCTTCTGGAAGAGATCACCAACCTCAACGAGCATCCCGTAACCACGTTCCGCAAGTTTCTTTTTGCCTTTGTCGACTACTCATTTGACAACCCGAAACCGGTCATCATAGCCATCCGTGAGATCGGCCTGCTCAATCAACGTCCGGATATCCTGAAGGAACTCCAAAAGACCATGCTGGAAGTGCATGGCATGTTCATTGGGGTGCTTGCCTCCGCAAAAAAAAATGGATTTCTGCGCAACATTGACACGGAATTATCCGTATTGACGTTCAGCTCGACCGTCGAGAGTTATCTGGTCAATATGTTCATGTTTGAAAAGGGGTTTCCTTTCCTTGGCATTGAAAAAACGACAGTGGAGGCAATGAAGCAGCGTTTGAAAGATCATCTTTCCTGCCTGCTGGATCAGATGACAATTGAACCGGCAGTTTGAAACGTTCAGGCGACCCAGTCTGTTAATCAGGTGATTAATCCACTTTGAGTGACCGTTGATGGGTCGGCTTTACTGGATGGAGAAACGAAAGAAGGCTGCCGGACAAACGGATGCGATGGACAAGCGGGTTTACTTTTCAGGAAATAATTTCATATCAGGATACACAAAAGGTTTTTTATGCAAGACGGAATGTTGCCAACCATGATCCCCACAGGCAGGGGTTGCCTGACGGATCACTTTTCAGGGATATGCGTGGGATGTGATACAGCCAAACCGGGCATTATTTCCAGCGCAAGCAAGAATTTCAGGCAAGCGGGTTGCATAGTGTTCTGCCTGATGCTCTTCTTCTCCGTTGCACTGACCCCGAATGAGAGCCGCGCCTCAACACCAACTGCAGGAGCTGACACCCTTCATCTCACGCTGGATGAGGCCGTACGCATCGCCCTCGAAAACAATTTCGGTTTGCGGGAAGTGCTGTTGGACCGTGAGACGGCAAATCAGCAGGTCAGGGAAGCGTGGGGACGGGTCTATCCCAATGTCAATGCCACGGGCAACTTCAGCAGGAACCTGATCACCGCCAACCCGTTTGCAGGGAGCGGTGCGGAGCAGCTCTTCGCTGATTTCGGTGCTATTGGATGGTTGCGGTACAACGAAGAAGCCCGATTGGAGGGGCGCCAGGAGCTGACCTTCGATGAGTATGTCGACCGGCAGAGGCAGGGCTATGAGGATGCGGACATCACCCCGCCTTCCATGGATGACGACCCTTTCAGTGTGGACAACCAGTTTGTGTTTTCACTCAGCATAACCCAGACGCTCTTCAACGGATCGGCGTTTGCTGCGATCAAGGGTGCCGAGCAGTTCAAAAAGCTCAGTGAGGACGCGGTTCACCGTGAGCGCCAGGTTGTCATAGATGAGGTGCGTCGCGCCTATTTTTCCGCTCTCCTTGCCTGGCAGCAGGTCGAAGTGATCCGGAGCAGTATCGGGCGGCTGCGCAGAACAGTTGAGGATGTGTCGCGCACGGTGGAGCAGGGTCTGGCATCGCGCTATGAAAAGCTCAGCGCGGAAGTCGAACTGGTCAACCTTGAGACGGAACTCATCGATGCGGAAAACCGGGCAGAACTGGCAAAGAGGGGCATCAACCTGCTCCTGAACCTGGATCCGACCCGACCCATCAATCTTCAGGGCGACCTGACCATGACGGCCATGCAGCCGGTCGGCGACCTCACACTTGATGAGGCCGTGGCCATTGCAGAGGAGTTTCGTCCGGATCTGCAACAGGCCGAAGGTTTTATTGAGATCAACCGGATCAACGAGCGCATTAACCGTGCATCCTACAGGCCAGTTGTAAGTGCTTTTGCCAATCTTGATTACATAGGCCGGGTACCCGACAACAGGACCGTCATCATGCGGGATCCGGCCGATCCGGATAATCCCTTCCGTTTTGCCAGTGAGGACAGGGGTTTTTTCCACGATGCCTACTGGAACCCGAACATAGCGGTCGGTATCAACGTCAGCTGGAATATATTTTCCGGATTTCAGAACCGTGCACGCCTGGAGCAGAGCCGTATAGAGACAAGGAAAAGCGAGTTGCGCTACGATTTTCTGACCAGTGCGATCAGGGTGGAAGTGGATCAGGCGCTGCGAAATCTCAGGTCGGCCGAGCGCCGGATCGAGAGTCAGCGGCGCAACATCGAACAGGCACAGATGAACTACGACTTTGCCAGAACCCGGCTGGTCGAAGGCGTGGGGACCAATCTGGAGGAGCGCCAGGCATCCATGCTCCTTGACCAGAGCAGATTGGCCTACCTGGCGGCAATTCATGATTATCTGCTCGCAGTGAGCCGTTTTGAACTCGTTCTTGGAACTTCCGTGGACCGATTGTAGGCAGCTGTTTCCAACCAAGAAGACTTTTATGAAATTTTTTATCTGAAAATGACATGAGCATACGAAACATGAATCAAATGACAAAAATACTGCCGGCACTTGTGTTGGTCATTGCGCTGACGGCATGTGAGCAGGAAAATGGCAACGGCAACAATGATGTGCAGTCGCGGGAAGTGGTAGTCGAGACACTCAGGGCCGAATTGCGCTCCTTCTCGGAGGTAGTGCGGGTGACCGGTACGGTTGAAGCGCTGGAAGATGCCACTATCTCAGCAGAAGTATCAGGCCGCGTTCAGTCCATATCGGAAAGGGGCACGCACGTTCGCCGGGGCCAGGAACTGGTGAGGCTGGATGACCGCATCGTCCGCTCTTCGGTGGAGATGGCTCGTGCCAATTATGAACTGGCCGAGGATGCACTGCGCCGGCAGGAGCCCCTGTTGCAGGATTCGATCATCAGCCAGCTGCAGTTCAACCAGATCCGCACACAGCGGGACCAGGCCAGATCACAGTTGGAACAGGCAGAAAAGCAGATGAGCGACTCCCGCATAACCGCGCCTTTCGACGGTCGCATCGAGGATCGCATGGTAAGTGCCGGAGAGTTGGTCAATCCGGGAATTCCCGTACTCCGGCTGGTCAACCTTGACCGGGTCCGGATACATGCCGGAGTACCGGAGCGCTATATCAACGAAATACAGGAAGACACCCCTGTATCGGTCAGCCTCAGATCGTATGGCGGCGGTGAGCTGGAAAGCGTTGTCCGGTATGCCGGTAGCCTGATCGTTCCGGAAACCCGGACGTTCCCCGTCGAAATCGTGATGGACAATGAGGCCGGTCTGCTGAAGCCGGAAATGGTCGTCAATCTCGCGGTCACCAGAAAGGTATGGGACGATGTGCTGATTGTTCCCCGAACGGCACTGGTGAGGGATGAAGACGGTTTGCAACTGTTTGTTATCAAACAGGATGGAGACCTGAAGAAGGCCGAAGTCAGAAGGGTGGTTACAGGTGCTTCATCGGGTGCGATGATCGTGATCGAAGAAGGCCTTGAGCCCGGAGATGAAGTGATCGTTACGGGGCAGACCAATGTCAGTGACGGCGACTTCGTCCGCGTACAGAGCCAAAGGACCTATTTCTGAAACCAATGCCCCGGATCTCTTATCCGCAAAAAATGTGATGGGTTTCCGGATTGCAATAATAAATATTCTCTGAGCACCATACCGCCACTCTTTCCATGAAAGTAATTGAGCAAGCCATTAAAAACAGAACGCTGATCCTTGTTGTGACGGGGATTCTGATCGTAGCCGGTCTCTATTCCTACATCACGATACCAAAGGAGTCAGCGCCCTCCATAGATATTCCACTGTTCATCATTTCAACGATATATCCGGGCATAGGTCCTGCTGACATGGAGTCACTGGTCACGCAGCCGCTGGAACGTGAACTGCAGGGGATCGAGGGTGTGAGCCAGATCCGGTCCACCACGTTTGAAAGTTTCAGCAGTATTATCGTGGAGTTTGACCTGAGCGTGGAAAACATTGTTGCCAGCCAGCGGGTCCGGGAGCAGGTTGACCTTGCCCGCTCGGAACTCCCGTCCGATGCGGAGGATCCGATCATTACGGAGTTCAGCATCGATGATTTCCCGATCATGACCATCAACCTGGCGGCCGATTATTCACTGGCGCAACTCACGCAGATAGCCGAGCGGCTTGAAGATGAGTTGGAGACTATCGCCGGGGTGCGCGAGGTGGACGTCATCGGCGGGCTGGAGCGGGAAGTGCAGGTCAATGTGGACCTGAATTCGATGCGAGGTTACAACGTATCCTTCCAGCAGATCATCGGGGCCATTCAGGGGCAGAATCTGACCATCCCGGGTGGTACTGTGGATGTCGACCGCCTGTCTTATCTGCTTCGGATCACCGGTGAGTTTCAGCATCCGAATGAAATTGAAGATCTGGTCATTTTTGCACCGCAGGTTGGGGGCGGTGGCGGCAACGGTGGCCCCACGCCTCTTGGCATGGTCTACATGCGCGACGTGGCTGAGGTGGTCTATGGATTCAAGGACCGTGAAAGTTACGCCCGGCTCACTGCCTTCCGTATTGAGGAAGACAATGGCGACCTGATTCCCATCCCGGTGGACGAGGTCACGGAAAACCTGGTGGTCAGCCTTGACATCAAGCAGCGGTCCGGCTCCAACATCCTCGAGATTTCCGAACAGGTGCAGGAAGTGCTTGCTGATTTCGGTTTCCCTGCCGGCACCCAGATCGTGCTGACGAACGACGCCAGCAACGAAATCCGCAATCTGATCACGGATCTGGAAAACAGTATCATCAGCGGGATGCTGTTTGTGGTCCTGGTACTGGTTTTTTTCCTGGGGATACGAAATGCCCTGTTGGTCGGGACGGCCGTGCCCCTTGCGATATTCACCGGGTTCCTGGTGATGGGCATGATGGGGCTTACCATCAATTTCGTGATCCTGTTCAGTCTGATCATTGCCCTGGGTCTGCTGGTGGACAATTCGGTGGTGATCGTCGAAAACATATATCGATTCAGGGAACAGGGGTTAGAGCGTTTTGAGGCGGCCCGATTGGGTGCCAATGAAGTGGGTTACGCCCTGCTGGCCTCCACGGCCACACTGGTTGCCGCGTTCCTCCCGTTGCTTTTCTGGCCGGGTATCATCGGGAAGTTCATGAGTTATCTGCCGATGACGCTGATCATCGTGCTGCTGAGCTCGCTCTTTATCGCACTGGTGATCTATCCGGCGCTCACCGGCTTTTTTGTCAGACTCAGCACGGAGAAAAAGCGGGAGAAAAGCCGGGTGATGAAAGGGACCATCCTGGCCGGCGTGATCATAGCCGCAGCCGTTATCGGCATCAACAACTACATCACCCTGACGGTGCTGGTGCTCGTGACCCTGTTCTTTGTGATCACCTACCGGCTTGCGGTCAAGCCGCTGAGCCTGATCTTCACCGGAAAACTTTTGCCGGAATTCATTGAGGGGTACAAATCATTTCTTGGGTGGATGCTGCAACGCAACTACAAAGTGCGTAATGCCTACTGGAGGAACATGTTCAGTCTTTCGGCATTCACCATCGGTTTCCTGCTTCTTTTGATTGGCGGGGTCCTCTCGGCGTTTCTCTCCAAGCCGGTGATCGTCATGGGTCCGGTCACCCTTCCAGCTGCCACCGCGCCCATCCTGCTGCTCGGATTGCTCTCGTTGTTTGTCGGGATCTTTGGGATCATTGTCCACACCGTTGAATCCGTTTTTCTTGGCGGGAAACGCAGTGTGATCGGTGGCCTTGTAGTTGCTGTCGTATTCGTGGCCACACTTTTCCTGTTCTGGATCCGCGGTGCGGCCGTGGATGCACCGGTCATCAGGGCCGTACTGGCCATTCCGATTTTCGTTATTGTAACCGGATTATTGGGACTCTTCCGCAAACGGAAAACGCCGATTATCCTCTCGGATAACCGTGCCCGGCTCCTGAACTCCACATTCGGTGCCCTGATTGCGATCATCCTGGTATTCAGTGTGGTGCCGGCTGGTCTCAACTTCTTCCCGGATACCGATCCCAACCGTATAGATATCAGCATTGAAGGACCACTCGGGCTGAACGTGGACGCGACCAACGTCATGGTCCGTGAAATACAGGACCGCCTGGATGCCTTGCTGGAGGAGAGCCCCGATACGCGGGAGAGTGTCAAGAACATCCAGGTGAACGTAGGCATTGCCGCCACCGGTGGCTTCGGGGCAGGTGTGCCGAGTGCGGAACGGGCAAGGATATCCCTTAACATGGTGGACTTCGCGGACCGCAGAGAGTCCAGCAGTGTGACCATGGCCAGGATCCGGGATGCCATCGGTGAAATCCCGGACGCACTGGTCCAGGTGCAGGGACAGGAGATCGGTCCGCCAACGGGATCACCGGTCAACATCGAGATTTCAGGTCCGGATTTTGCCCAGGTCGAAAGGATGACACGGGAGGTCAGTCAGAAATTACAAGAAGCACAATATACCGGCCGCATACCCGGCATGGTGGATGTGCGGGACAATGTGAGCGGCGGGCTGCCCGAGTACAGCATCCGTATCGACCATGAAAAGGCACGGCAGTTCGGCCTCACGCTTGCTGATATCGCACAGACTGTGCGGATCGCCGTCAATGGGCTGGAGGCAAGCACTTTCCGTGACGGGGAGGATGAGTATGACATCGTCGTACGGCTTCGGGAAGAGGACAGGGACGACCTGGACAAGCTCCGTGACCTCACGGTCAACCAGATGGGACGGCAGATACCGTTGGTTACGGTTGCCGATTTTGAAGAGGGGGTCGGCCCGGGAAGGATCACCCGGCTCGATCTCATGCGCACGGCCATTGTCGAGGCCGGTGCGGGACCTGGTTTCAGCGGTCCGCAGATACTGATGCAGGTTCAGGACTACCTGGAAGAGTATCGTGCATCCATCCCTGCCGGTTACACGATGAAGTACACTGGCGAAAGCGAGGACCAGGATGAGAGTTTCGGCTTCCTTACGCTGGCTTTGCTCATCAGTTTCATCCTCATTTTCCTGGTCCTGCTCGCGAAATTCAACAGTCTGGTCATCCCGTTCATCATCATAATCGCTGTGGGACTCAGCCTGCTCGGTGTGCTCCTCGGTCTGATCGTGACCCGTACGGAATTCAGTGTGATGGTGTTCGTCGGAGTGATCAGTCTGGCCGGGATCGTCTGCATCAACAACATCGTACTGGTGGAATACATCAAGCAACTGATGGACAAGGGAATGCCGCGCATGCAGGCGATCATCGAGGCGGGCTCGATCCGGTTGCGTCCCGTGCTTCTGACCGCACTTACCACGATCCTTGGCCTGATTCCGCTCACGTTCGGTATAGATATCGATTACATCGGACTCTTGACTGCCATGGATCCGGCGGTCCAGTTCGGGACGGAGAGTACGCAGTTCTGGGGTCCTATGGGCATCACGATCATCAGCGGACTCATGTTTGCCACGTTCCTTACCCTGGTAATCGTGCCGGTCATGTATTCCGTCTTCGACTCTCTCACCGGCCGGGTCTCAGAGGCCTACAGGTCGAAGGATATGAACTGACAGGGTTTTTTTTCAGCGCCCTCAGCTTGCAGCAGCTAGAATCAGGACAAGTAAGAATCGGGACAAGTAAGAATCGGGTCGGGTTCCTGCTGCTTTCAGGCTGGCAGGACTGCCACAGTGCAGCGGCAGATGCAGGTCAGTCTGTCCCTGTCGTCGGTGATCCGGATCTCCCACACATGGAGCCGTTTGCCCTGGTGGATCACGGTGGCTTGCGCATGGACTGAGCCGCTGCTGACGGGGAGCAGGTGATTTGCGTTTATTTCCACACCTGCGGCGCGTTCCCGGTCCGGATCGATGAGCATCACGCTGCCAAGTGATGCAGCGGTTTCTGCCAATGCGACCGAGGCGCCTCCGTGCAGAAGGCCGAACGGTTGTCTGACCGTATCGGTGACGGGCATGGATGCCCCCACTTTCCCCTGCTCCAGGTGTGTAATGCGGATGGAAAGGGCTTCGGTGAGTCCGGGACGTCCCTCACGCTTCAGGCGGTCCCAGCGATCTTCCAGTTCCGGGGCTATCTTCATGATACCATCAGTTATCAGAAACGGGCGGCAGAGTCCCCACGGAGTCGGATATTGCCATCGATGACCGATACGGCCTCTCCGGCTATCTGGATCATGGACACTTTGTCATCTTTGATCATCATATTGACGCGCACGATTCCCGCCCGGCCGATATTGTCACCCTGGAGGGCGCGGAATGAAAAATGCTTCTTCGTCGGGTCGAGAAACCCGTTTTCCCACAGAAATGCCGCCATGGGACCGTTTGCCGTACCTGTGACCGGATCTTCGAAAATGCCGAGTGATGGCGCGAAAAAGCGCATGACCCAGTCCTCCTCCAGCTCACCGGTATCGGTAGTCACCACGGCAAAGCCGTTCAGGTCGTGCCGGTCGTTCAGTTTCCTGAGCAGGTGCTGATTTGGTTCCAGAGTTTCAAGACTTTCCAGATTGCGCACCGGCACAAAGCAGAACCCGTTACCCGTGATCTGTGGCTTGACCTTCTGGCTGAGTTCGATGTCAGCGAGGCCCAAAGCCCCGCACAGGTAACGGATGTCACCGGGATACGGGAAGAATTGAGGCGGGGGGATGGTGAACTTGATGAACGGGCGCAGATCGAGCCATTCCACATCCACCGCCAGGACCCCAACACGAGTTTCCACCAGGAATGACTGGGGTTCATTGACCTGAAGATCGAACTGTCCCTCTTCGGCAAGCACGTGGAATGCGGCAATAGTGGCATGTCCGCAAAGGTCCACTTCCTGGGTAGGGGTGAACCAGCGAAGCTTCAGATCGTTGTTTTCGTTGTCCGGTGGCAGAATGAACACGGTTTCCGAGACATTGATCTCACGGGCGATATTCTGCATGTCTGTTGCCGTGAGATGCCCGGCATCGGGAACAACGCCGGCCGGATTGCCGGTGAAGGGCTTTCGGGTGAAGGCGTCAACCTGACGGAAGCGGACGGTGGATACGGCCATGGCAGTCACGTAAATATGGTTAAATGGAGCAGTTTGCAGGTCAGTTGATTTCTACCAGTTCCACGTCGAAAATGATGGTTGCGTTGGGCGGAATGACCTGCCCGGCCCCCCGCTCTCCGTAACCGAGTTCGGGAGGTACCACAAGTGTCCTTTTCTCACCAACGGACATGTCCAGCAGTCCCTCGTCCCATCCGGAAATTACCTGTCCCTGTCCCACTTCGAAAACGAATGTCTGGTTCCTGAGCTTGGAGCTGTCAAACATGGTTCCATCCTCAAGGAATCCGGAGTAGTGCACGGACACCATGTCACCGGCTTCCGGTTTCTCACCGTTGCCTTCTTCGTGGACGTAGTACTGAAGGCCGCTATCCGTAGTTTCAAGTGCGGAGCGGTCAAATTCCCATGGTGTAGGTGGTTTCATGATCGATACGAGTTCGATGTCCATGTAGATATTCTCACCGCCGGGAATGAAGCCGGGGACACCTTCGTCACCAAAAGCAAGATTCGGGGGGATGACCAGTGAGCGTTTTCCGCCTTCCCGCATGCCGATCATGCCGTCATCCCATCCTTTGATGGGAAGCTGGCCGGTACCGACCTGCACAACGATGGGATCGTCCCGTTCGAATGTGGATTCAAAGACCTGTCCGTCTTCAAGTGAGCCCTTGAAATGGATGGTGAGGAAGTCGCCATCCTGTGCCTCGGCACCGCTGCCAACCTCGGTATCGGTGATTTCCATACCGTCATCCGTGATGGTGGTTCCGTTTCCGTTGCAGCTCCAGAGAGCAAAGAATAAAAATACTGAGGAGAGTGAAAAAATCAGTTGTTTCATGAGTGCGATAAATTTTTGGTTTTGATACATCCCACTAAGAATAGCGGATTTTACAACGATTTCATAGCAAAAAAAGCCAATCTGAATGATAACGTCCGACTTGCGAATAGCTTGCGGACGGATTGGAGGGGACGGTTCAAGTCTGGGTCGGAGGGATGATTCGCCGTCTGGTTCGCAGTCAGTTTCGGAGGGATGATTCGCCGTCTGGTTCGCACTCAATGTTCGGAGGGATAGCTCGCCGCCGGGATGGAGGCCGGATTCCTGAGCGGATACTCGGAAGGGTTTGCGGGATCCGGTTCAGCGGTTGCGAAAGTGCTCGATGATGGCTGCAAGCTGATGGAGTTCGCTGATCCCGAATATGGGTTTGCATCCGGTCCGCACGGAACGGATGAAATGGGACAGCAGGTGGCGCGCCGGTTCCTTGTAATCGAAATGCATGATTTCCGGCGTGTCCTGCTGCGCACCATCCAGCATCCACTTTTTGATCAGGTGCTCGTTGATCTGGCAGACGGCGGCCATCTTGGATCCGGTCAGAAACCGGGAATGACGGTTTTCAAGTCCAAACGGATTGAGGAAAAGGGAGGATGTGGTCCCGTTGCTGAAACGCAGGAACAGCTGTTGCATGGCGGGCTTTTCCGTGCCGGGATCGGAGGGGATGTGGACGTCTCCCTCGAACCGGACCAGCCTGCTGCGGCTCCATTCCAGGCAAATCGATACTTCCTCCAGAAAAATCCGGTAGAGTGATGAGATATCGGGGGTGTGCTGCGGGCCGGACCATTCCCGGTGGATATGGATCTTCCCGGGGGGCGTGATATGGTTGAACAGCCACTGGGTGGCAGGGGAGTAGTGGGACCACATGGAGAACATGACGGTCACGCCGGCCTCCTCCGCAGCTTCGAGCCATTTGCGTATTTCATTCGGATCGGTTGGAAGCGGCGCGACCCAGAGTACGTGGAACCCGCGCCTGAGCGCTCTTAGCAATTGTCCGGAGTCGGACTTTTCGGAAGAAGCGTCGTTCAGTATCAGGCATGCGTCCACGTTGTCCAGCAAGCCCATATCCCGTGCCATGACCACTTCCTGTACCCCGGTGATGAACCGGAGATGCTGTTCCCATGTCATGGCCATGGGCTCGGGACCGATGATGCCGACTTTCATCCTGGTTTTGGTTCAAGCTGGATCTAGTGGCAAAAACTACTGCCGTGCTGTGTGTTACCGGGTTGCTGTCGTGAGCCACATCGGGCACGGGCATTCCGCTTATCCATCAAGGGCGGCAGGACCGCTCCTGAGCATATAGTGAATTGCGCGCACTCCTATCTCGGCATGATCACAGCAAGGATGAGATAAAATAGAACAAATGAGCCAAATCCAAAAATTGCGGCGAGTACAAAGATGAGGCGGACGAGGGTGCTGTCCCAGCCGAGGTATTCCGCGATGCCGCCGCATACACCGAGCAGGACCTTGTCCGTTGCCGATTTCGTAAGTCTTCTTGCCATTGCCATCGTAGTAACATTGAGTTGCTGTTGGTCTTTCCCTCTCATACGCCGGCATCAGGTCAAAAGTTTCAACAGTATCCGGCCGATGCTGGGATCAGGGTCGGAACGATTGCCGGTGATCCGGACTTCCGTACATTACATGATCTGCCATGGACCTGATTTCCGGTTGTGCTTCCCCGGATTGTCGTTTCATTTGCCAGATAGTGCATCCACCAGATCCACGCATATAAAATTTGTGCAGGCAATACGGAGTCTCATGGGTAATCTGGCCACCGTATGAAGGAATTAAATCGAAATCCAGCTGAAAAGGAGTATTATGAGCGAGAAAACGGGTAAAAAAAACATCAACTCCTGGCGGAAGCATGTGCGGGTCGACGGGGAGGCGGACGGTGACTATGTGCTTTACTGGATGCAGATCAATCGCCGGCTCCACTACAATTTTGCCCTGGAATATGCGGTGGCCCATGCCAACAAGCTTGGGAAGCCGCTGGTGGTCCTTGAGGGACTGGCGTGCGACTACCCCTGGGCTACGGCGCGCACCAGCACATTTATTCTCGAGGGAATGGCCGAGCATGTGAAGCAGCTGCGGGATGCCGGGGCGGTCACCTACATCCCCTATCCCGAACAGAAAAAAGGCAGTTACGGGAAACTGGTGGAGGATCTGTGCGGCAGTGCTTGCATCCTGATATCCGACGAATATCCGGTGTTCATCATGCGCGAGCGCAACGAGCGGCTTGAAAGGGAGCTTTCCATCCCGTTCCATACCATCGATTCGAATGGTATTATTCCCATGGCGCTCTCGGAAAAGGCGCCCTATTCGGCGTTTATTTTCCGCCAGCTCATGCAGAAAACGTTCCTGGAATGCTGGTCGCATCCGCCGCAGGAGCATCCGCTCAAGGGGTTGCAGGACCACGGCGATCCGGGTCTGCCGGAGTATGTGCACGAGAAGCAGCGCACAGGGATGGAGCGGTTGTCGTCGCCGGAGAGCATCGCGCAATTTGTCAGTGGCCTTTCCGGAATTAAGCAGGAAATCGGCCCGATTGAACTGAAAGGTACACGGGCGGCCGGACTTGAGCGATTGGACGCCTTTGTTGGAAACGACCTCATGAAGTACGACGACGACCGGAACGACCCGGACAAAGAGCGTACCAGCCGGTTGAGTCCGTGGCTCCATTTCGGCAAGATCTCTGCTTTTGAGGCGGTGGAACAGGTGTTTGCGATGCAGCCGGAGGGATGGGACATCCGGGATGCACGTCCCGTCCGGGGCAAGAGGAGCGGTTTTTTTGGCGGGCATGCCGCCATAGAATCCTTCCTGGATGAGCTGGTCACATGGCGCGAGGTCGGGTTCCATTTTGCCTGGCACACCCCGGACTACGACCAGTTCGACTCGCTTCCGTCCTGGGCGCGGGAGACGCTCTCCGATCATGCCGATGATCCGCGTGAGCATGTGTATTCCTACGAGGAGCTTGCGCAGTCGCGGACCCATGACCAGATCTGGAATGCGGCGCAGGGGCAGTTGCGCGAGGAGGGTCGCATCCACAATTACCTGAGGATGTTGTGGGGAAAGAAAGTGCTGGAATGGACGCCGGATCCGCAGACGGCGCTGGAATATCTGATCGACCTTAACAACGAGTATGCGATTGACGGTCGTGATCCGAACAGCTATTCGGGAATATTCTGGATATTCGGGCGGTTTGACCGGGCTTGGGGGCCTGAGCGACCGATTTTCGGGAAAATCCGTTACATGAGCAGCGACAGTGCACGGAAGAAGGTGCAGTTGGACAACTACCTGAAGCGGTACTCCGGCTTGTAGATCGGGGTGTCCGGGTCGGAGAGGATGCGCGTTATCAGTTCGAGGAGGTCTTTTTCACGGAGGGAGGCGGCCTCGGCGATTTCACTGTGATCCAGTTTTTCCTTGCTGACCCCGGTGGCCAGATTGGTGATGAGCGAGATGCCCAGGCATGTCATCTCCAGGCGGATCGCCTCGTTGAGTTCGGCGGCCGTGGACATGCCGACGGCATCGGCGCCCATGATGCGGAAAGCGCGGATTTCGGCTTTGGTTTCGTAGGTGGGACCCTTGGCGTAGAGGTAGGTTCCCCGGGTGATCGCAATGCCGGCTTTGGCGGCCAGGTGCGTGACTTCGTTCACCAGGGAGTCGTTTGCGTACCTATGGTGGTACTTCCGGGTGTGCGGACTGATCCGCACCGGCAGGCTGATCATGTCGTCAATGAGCATCAGGTCGCCGACATTGAACCGGAAATTGATGCCTCCGGCAGCGTTGGTCACTACCAGGACGTTGCATCCAAGGGCCGCGGCCACACGAACGGGAAGCACGGTCCGGTCGATCGGATACCCTTCATAGTGGTGGAACCTGCCGGACCATGCGAGCACCTTGCGTTTGCCAACATTGCCGAAGTAGAGTGCGCCATCATGTCCGGCAACACCCGTTTCCGGAAATCCGGGGATATCGGAATAGGGAACCACGACGGGGTCCCGGATTGCTTTCGTGAATTTGCCCAACCCCGATCCGAGGATAATGGTGGCATCGGGTGTGCCCACGCCCTTGCTGCGTATCAGACTGGCCGCCTGTTCAATGATCGTGACCGACAATTCCTGTTGTGATGTGTTCGACATCGTATCCCCTTTTTTCGTCATAATGTTTCAGTCTGGCGATGGCACCGTTGCATCCGTGATACGTCAGGACAAAGTAATCCTCCTCCAGCGCCATTCGCAAATATGTTTCCCTGACGACCTGACTTTTCTTGCCGTCGTGGTCGAATTTGGCCACGAATTTCCGGTTGATGGCTTCCGGACGGCCAAGCACATCCCCCAGCATCATCGCTTTTTCAGAGCCGTTTCTGTAGAAAATGGCCTGGTGGAATTCGGTATGACCGCCGGTGGTCTCCATGGTGATCTCTTCCGGATCGGGCGCCTGGTTTTCAATGAACCGGAGATCGGCGTGCGTTTCGAGGAAGGCGGCCCAGCGCAGGATTTCCAGTTTGTCGTTGCGGTCAGCCTCTTCGACAAACCGCTGCCAGTCCCGCCCGGAAATCCATATGGCGGCATTGGGAAACGTAACATCATAGGTGCCAAAGCGTTCGCTGAGCAGCCCGCCGATGTGGTCCAGGTGGGCGTGGCTGCAGAAGACGTGCCGTATGTCTTCGGGCGTGCAGCCATGGCGGGCCAGATTCCTGGTGATCAGCTTGTAATGGTCCCTCTCGTTGAAGGGGCCGAGTCCGGCATCGATCAGGGCTGTGAGCGATCCGCTGCGGATGAGAAACGGGTTGATGCCCAGCTTGAACTCCCCCTTTCCGGGTGGCTGATCAGGTGCGATGGGTACGAATTTTCGATCACCGCCAACGGTATAGGTCCCCTCGAAAAGTGCCGCGATCATTCTTCTTCCTTCTTCCCGGTTGCGGCCTGCTTCAACTCGAGTTCGGATTTTTCGATCTTCTCTTCGTACCGGTCGTAGGCCTCGATGATGTCGCGGATCAGTTTGTGCCGTACCACATCGTTCTGGTCCAGGTAGACAAAGGCAATACCCTTGATCCTTTCGAGGATGTGCTGGATGGTTTTGAGTCCGGAGTGCTGGCTTTTGGGCAGGTCGGTCTGTGTCAGGTCGCCTGTGATGATGGCTTTGCTGTTGACGCCCAGGCGGGTCAGGAACATCTTCATCTGGGTCTGTGTGGCATTCTGTGCCTCGTCCAGGATCACAAATGCGTTATTGAGCGTGCGTCCGCGCATGTAGGCGAGCGGGGCAATCTCAATGATGTTCTTGTCGAGGTTCATCTCGAGCTTGTCGTAGTCCATCATCTCCTCGAGGGCGTCGTACAGGGGGCGCAGGTAGGGATCGATCTTTTCCCGCAGGTTCCCGGGGAGGAATCCCAGGCTTTCGCCGGCTTCCACGGCCGGACGCACCAGTACGATCTTCTTGACCTGCCGCTCTTTGAGGGCGCGCACGGCCAGAGCCACAGAGGTGTAGGTCTTGCCGGTGCCGGCCGGACCTATGGCAAAGACGATGTCATTCTTATTGCACGCCTGGACGATCACTTTCTGGTTCGGGGTCCGGGCGATGACCGGGGCGCCGGTGGTCGTGTAGAGCAGGGCCTCGTCGGGCGAAATGGTCACCTGCCGGAGGAGCCGGTCGCTTTTTTGCAGTGCCAGCAGGGTGGCCAGGTCGTTTTCGGTGACGGCGCCGTTCCTGCGTGCCAGCCGGATCAGTTCCTTGACGATGGCTTCGATGGCTTCGAACTGTTCTGGCGGCCCCGTGACCTTGATCTCGTTTCCGCGAACGGTCAGTTTGCTCTGTTCGAAGGCCTCATCGATCTGCTTGAGGATGCGGTCGTTCAGTCCAAGGACCACGACCGGGTCCACCTGGTCGATGAATATGGATTTGGTTTCCGTTTGTTCGGTTTGCGTTGCGATAGTGTTCAATGTGGTTGTTCAGATTCCTGGTTACACATACATGGAACGATATCCTGAGGCTGCATCATTCCGCAGGGCCTTCACTTCATCCGCGATATCACTGCTTCCGAAGACACTGCTTCCGGCAACGAGGACATCGGCACCGGCATCGGCAATATCCCGCGCATTGGATCGTGTGACACCCCCATCCACCTGAATATAAAAACTACCCTGTATCTCCTCACGTACCAGGCGCAGCGCGCGGAGCCGTTCGTAACTGTATTCGATGAATTTCTGTCCACCGAACCCGGGGTTCACGGTCATCAGCAAGACCATGTCCACCTCATGCAGAATGGCCCTGAGGGAGGATAGTGCCGTGCCGGGATTGACGGCCACGCCGGTGAGGCAGCCCTGCTCGCGGATCTGCTGCAGGGTCCGGTGGATGTGGTTGCAGGTCTCAATGTGCACGGAGATAAGATTGGCACCGGCTTTGGCAAAATCATCGATATAGCGGTCCGGTTCGCTGATCATGAGGTGCACATCGAGAAAGGTATCGGTGATGCTGCGGACGGTTTCCACCATGGCCGGACCGAAGCTGATATTGGGCACGAAATGTCCATCCATGATGTCGCAGTGGATCCAGGGGGCGCCACCCTGCACGGCCTGTTGAATGTCACGCTCCAGATGGCGGAAGTCGGCGGCGAGGATAGATGGCGCAATGATCGGCAGGGGGCTTTTAAACTGTTCGTTCATGATGTCGGATTAGGTGCCTGGTGATTTTCATTTACGGCCGTGTTCGCTCAGCCGGTAATCAATCTGCATCCGGATTGTCGTTATAATCGGTGTCCGACCGGGTTTCGTCCCGGTCCGATTCATCAATGATCAGCGGGCCGGTTTCCTCTTCCTCATCCTCGCTCCGGGTTACGGAGACAATAAGGTCGATGGCGGTGCCTTCGTACACGTTGGACTGGTCGTCGGGGGAAAAACGGAGTACCGTATTGGGTGCGACACGGTCGGTGGGCTGGAACTGGATGGAGCCCACACGGAGACCGGCCTCCCGCAATGTGTTCTGGGCTTCGGTGAGGTGCATGTTGGTGACATCCGGCATCCGGACCATCACAGTCCCGAGCCCGTCACCGACGATAAGGTCAACGGTGGCATTCTGGGTGACGCGGCGGCCCGACGGGATCGACTGGCGCAGCACGCTGTTGCGGAACCGCGATGATTCATAGGTGACGTTTCCGAGTTGCAGTCCGGAGTTCTGGAGCTGGATCGTAGCGTTTCGCAACGACAGGTCCTGGACTTCAGGCACGACCACGGTGGGGGTGGAGGTGGTATTGATCGTGATGTAGATTTTCCGGTTCGGCTTGACGATCATTCCCGCGTTGGGTGTTTGGTCGATCACGAAATCGGGTGGAAACGCTTCGTTGGACCTTTTGGCTGCCAGTTCATGGCGCAGGCCCCGTGACTCGAGCATGGCGGCAGCTTCATCAAGCGGCATGCGGGTGACATCGGGTACAGTGATGCCGTGGCCGTGCTTGGTGTATGCCGGCATGATGGCACGGTCCATGGCAATCAGGGTCACTACGCCCAAGAGGATCAGACCCCCCAGCAGGTAGTACAGCTTGCGGTCGGTAAAGAAATTATATAGAAATCGGGTAAAGTTATTCATGGCATAGAAATTACGTGCTTTTTCCTAAAAACGTAACTGCATTCCGATTGTTGGACGCAGTCCGTATTCCATGGATGCGGTCGGTTGCATGCGGGCGGCCCGCAGTTTCTGAGTGAAATAGGCGTCAAATGCGGCAATGAAATGATTGGTAACGAGCAGTGTGAGCATGTTCCGTGCGACGCTCAGGTCGTTGTTGAAGTCGAAGCCGACCTGTGCGTGGTACCAGAATTGTTCGGGCATGATGGCGTCGTCTATGCTGAATTGGCCCGGCTCGTCGATATTCCACTCCCGCCAGCCGGGTCCGAACTGGTAGTATTTGCTCATCAGTTCATAGTATTGCTGGGAGCCGTAGTCGGGCAGATCGTGGGAAAATGCGAATCCGGTGCCATAGAAGCTGTTGCGCTCGGCCTGACGCAGTGCATGGATGTTGATGATGTCCCAGTCGACGCCGACATCAAACGCCGGCTGTATCCCCCCGAAGGGATCTTCGCCATTTGCGTACAGGCTTTTGCCTTCGTCAGTAAGCAGTTGTTGAAATGATTTGCCGTGTTCGTCGCCATGGTACATGACGATATATTGCGCATACTGGACCACGCTCCAGTTTTGGTTTCCGTATTGTTCGTAGTAGCGCTCGCCGTCGCGCCCGAGATTTTCCCGGTGGATGTAGACCCCGATGGCGGTCGCTTCCACCGCGACAAACAGGGCCGTTTTCCACCATTGCCTGTTGGCGGCCTGTCCGAGTCCGG
>SKWQ01000114.1 GCA_007128855.1 Balneolales bacterium | reverse complement strand
TGATCTCCATCGGCATCATCGGGGCGCAGGTGGCCAGCCTCGGCATGGGCAACGTGACCATCCGCTTCTTTCCCCTGTTCCGCAATCCCGGCCGCCGGCACTTTGGGTTTCTCTTCTTCGCGGCGGTGGTCCCGCTGGCCGGTTTTCTGTTGCTGAGCCTGCTCGGATGGTTGTTCCAGTCGCCCGTGATCCAATTTTATGCCGATGACAGCGCCCTGTTCGGCGACTACTACCTGCTGCTCTTCCCGCTCCTCCTGTTCATCCTCTACTTCCACATCCTCGAGAGCTATATCCGCTCGCTCTTCGATACCGTGGTAGCCACTTTCTTCCAGGATATCCTGCTCCGCCTGTTCCAGACGGCCGTCGTACTCATCTACTATGTTGGATGGATACCGTTCGGAATGTTCATGTGGCTGTTTGTGGGCACGTTCGGACTGCAGACCCTGCTGATGCTGCTTTACATCGGATTCAAGAGGCAGCTCTTTGTTGTCCCCGACTTCAGCATCCTGACGCGGCCGCGCATCAAAAGCATGGCTGAGTACGCGGCCTATGCCTTCCTGGGAAGCGTCACGGCCATGACCCTGGGCAACATCGACATGCTGATGGTCGGCGGCATGACCAACCTGGCCGAAACTGCGGTCTACGCCGTCAGTCTCTATCTGGCAACCATGATCAAGGTCCCGGCCAAGGCGCTGATGAAGATCTCCCAGCCGATGATAGCCGAAGCGCAGTACAAAAAGGACCTTGGCACCATCGCCGAGATCTACACCAAAAGCTCCATCAACCAGATGCTTGTCGGCGGCATGGTCTTCATCATCATCGGTGTGAACCTGGATCATGTCTACCAGTTCCTTCCGAAGGAATACCATGCCGGTGTCTACGTATTCCTGTACATAGGTCTGGCCAAAATGATCGATATGACGGCGGGGTTGAACGCCGCCATCATCCGAACCTCCGAGTGGTACCGGTTTGACCTCTACGCCACGCTGCTGCTGGTCGTACTCACCATCGTCACCAACCTGATCTTCATCCCGATTTTCGGGATCACCGGGGCCGCCATGGCCACCGCCATCTCCGTGTTCATCCACAATGCCGCCTACGCCATTTATGTGCAGGTCCGGATGGGAATCCACCCGTTCAGCAAAAAGAACCTGATGGGCATCGCCGTCCTGTTTACCGCCCTGCTTGTCGCCTGGGGGATCCCGGAACTTCCCTTCTGGATGGTGGACCTGGCCATCCGCACCGCTGTCGCCCTGGCCGTTATCGTCACCGGCCTGTTCGTGCTGAACCTCTCGGAGGACCTGCAGGACTTCATCCGGCACTCCGCCAGCAAACTTATCCGCGGGCCGCGCGACTGACACCCGTAATCCACACGATGATGCACGGAGAGAAAAAGTGCCGTGATTGTCTTATCTTTGAGCCGTCAGCATCCCACCGGATTGCAAAACCGATCCCTTGAATAATTCCGAAACGCCCCAATGAGCAAAACCACATTTACCACCCACCATGGAATGACCGATCTGCTGCCGGGTGAAATCGAGCAGTGGCAGGCGTTGGAAACCCTGATCCACGAAACCGCGCGGCGATATCATTTCCAGGAGATCCGGACGCCGGTCATGGAACAGACCGAGCTCATAGCCAGGGGAGTCGGACAGCTCACGGACATCGTGAGCAAGGAGATGTTCACTTTTGACCGCGGCGAAGACCGTTATGTGCTCAGGCCGGAGGGGACGGCACCGGTGGCCCGCGCCTTCGTGCAGCACCACCTTGCCCAGCGCGGCGGTACCCAGCGACTCTACTACATCGGACCTTTTTTCCGGGCGGAACGTCCCCAGAAAGGCCGCCAGCGACAGTTTCACCAATTCGGAGCCGAGCTGATCGGTGCCTCCGGCGCCATTGCCGATGTGGAGACCATTGCATTCATGACCGCGATCTACCGGCAGATCGGCATAACGAACACCACGCTGAAGCTCAATTCCGTCGGCGATCCCGCCTCCAGGGAGGCCTACCGCAAAGCCCTGCACGACTACTTCAAGCCGCTGGCCGGCAAGCTCAGCGACATCTCGCGCAACCGGCTTGAGACCAATCCCATGCGCATCCTCGATTCCAAGGAGGAGCAGGACCAGCCGCTCAAGGCAGGCGCCCCGAAGATCACCGATTTTCTCAGTGATGCTTCCCGCGCCCATTTTGACGCGGTACGCGAACTGCTCGACCGGCTCGGCATCGCCCATGAAGTGGATCCCTTCCTGGTGCGCGGACTCGATTACTACACCGAAACGGCATTTGAACTCACCAGCCCGGATCTCGGTTCGCAGGACGCCCTTGGAGGCGGTGGCCGCTACGACCTGCTTATCGAGGAAGTCGGTGGTCCCCCCACCCCGGCCGTCGGGTTTGCCTGCGGCATCGAGCGCCTGATGATCGCATGCGAAGCGCTGGGCATCACGCTTGCAGACCCCGCCGGACCGGATATCTATTTTGTGACCCGGGGTGAGGAGGCGGCGCACTGGGCCCTGGAGAAAATGCCGGAGTTGCGAAATAGCGGGCTCGTTTGTACTATGGACTATTCCGGACGTTCGCTGAAGGCACAGATGAAAGATGCCAATCGTCAGCAGGCCCGGTTTGCGGTCATTGTCGGGGAGCAGGAGTTGAAAGACAACCTGTTTACCCTTCGGGATATGGTAAAAAGTGAAGAAACACAGGTGGCGAGCGATGACATAGCGGATCGCGTATCGTCCTGAAGCCAATACTTCAGGAAAGCGAATGCACTGTCATGGCCCGTAAAAATAGCAATCCAACCGTTGCGATGGCAGCATCTGTCCACCCAAAGCGACCTCGCGGTCTTTTATGAGAACCAAGCTCATACTGTCGGTACTCCTGCTTTTAGCGTTGCTGTTCCTGCTTAACTGGGCGGCAGGACGCTATCTGGCCGCCATCGTCACACAGCAATTCGACCTGTTCGTCGGCGCACAAGAGCAGATGGAATACAGTTATGAGAAAGTATCGGTCAACCCGGTTTTCGGCTCACTGACCATACGTGACCTGGCATTCCGGCAGCAGGGAAGCCTGATGGAAGTCGAAAGAATCACCGGCTCGCTCACACACGCCGACCTCTGGCGCGTCATCCGAAAAGGTTCACGGGATCCCCTGGCCCATATCCACTCCTTCCGCATCCGGATGGAGGACCTCGCGATCCATGATGCACCGGCAGGTACTGCGGATCTGTCCCTGCGTGAGAGCGACCCGCGACAGTGGCTTTTTGGCGAAAGCATGATGGTGCGAAGGGTCAACCTGATGTACAATGGCCGGATGGATGAACTGCTTCACATAACCGACAGCCAGGAGCCGCCAAAACACAACCACCGCATCAGTATCAGTCTGGATGATGTCGAATTTCATGAGGAAATCCCGGAAATACTCATGGAAATGCCCGTTTTTTCAGGATACCGTTTCCCCGATTCCATGGATCAGGTTGCACTGCAGATCCGTTATCGAGCGGACCGCAAAACAGCCACCCTCAGCAGCCTGCGAATCACGGCGCCCGGCCTCTCCTTGCGGACATCCGGGGAGATCAGCTACGGGGACCTGGGCTGGCCTTCGGAACCCGAATCCTGGAAACTGAACTACATGCTCCATGCAGCAACCAGGGAACTGGCCCGCCTGCCCCTGCCCGGCAAACTCGGGGGTTTTGCCATGGACACGCTTTCCGTCACCAGCAACATCTCCTTTGACCACGAACAGAGGGACCGGCACCCGTTCTCCCTTCCCGGGGAAACTTCGCTTTACATCGAAAACGTCCGTTGGTATCCATCAGCCGCCCTGATCCAGGAATACGGCATGTTCCTGAACATGTTCGGGCTACCTGATAAGGAACTGCCGATCCACTCCATCCGGGCCAACTGGTCCAACATCAGTGAAACACTCCGGATCGACAACACCGTCATCTCCACCGAACCGTTTGATGCCCGCATCAACATGACCGTCGCCATTCCACCGGATGAACGGGCAACGATACTGGATGGGGCCGTCACCTTCTCACGCACAAGCGCCGCATTCAGTGATTTTACCGATGGAGTGGAAGGGTTGTTCCAGATCGAACTCCCCCGCAGAGACGGCCGGTTGCATTTTGAATTTCATGGAGATCCGCAGGCTCCCACCTTCCGGTTCCTGGAAGAATTGTCTGAAATCCCGGAAAGATTGACTCCTTAGTGCCCTAAAGCGCCACTTCCTCGCTCTCCTTCTTCTCGCCGTGTTGACCCTTGAAGAAAGCCAGTCCCTCATCTCCCATATAGCGCTTCAGGATGGTGGGATCGGTTTTTGTGAGGTCGACCAGGATGAGCCCGTCCAGGACATCGCTGAACTCCGGGTCGACATTGAAGCCCAGCAGCTTGCCACCCAGTTTGAGATACTGTTTCAGCAGGATCGGGACCCCCTTGTTGTCACTTTCAAACTCGGATATCAATTCGGATACATCCTCGAGACTCCGGATCATGGTCCGGTTCTTGGGATCCATGCCCTTCACCCGCCGGCCACGGTACGGTGTCTTGGGTTTCACCATGCGTGCCATGTCAGGCAGATAGTTGTGCAGCTTCAGGAAGGTGACCATCAGATGCCGGGACATGGAGTGGTACTCGCTGCTGATGCTTACCGGTCCAAACAGCACCGTATATTTTGGATACTTGACCACATAGTGGCCTATGCCTTTCCATAGCAGCAAGAGTGGTGCGAAGCTGCGCTGATATTCGGGACGCACGAACGAGCGTCCCATCTCCAGCGCAGGATTGATCTGGTCAAAAAGGCTGCTCTTGATGTTGAACAACGTAGTGGTGTAAAGCCCTTTCTTGCCGTACCTTTTGATGATGTTGTCGGTCCGGCCGATCCTGTACGCCCCTACCAGCTCTTGTTTTTCCCGGTTCCAGACAAACAGGTGTACATAGTACTCGTCAAAGGCGTCGAGGTCGATCGACTTTCCGGTCCCTTCATGGGTCCCGCGGAACGTCACTTCCCGCAACCGGCCGATTTCATGCAACAGTTTGGGAGTCTGCTTCTTGACGGCGTGGTACACATCAAATTCATTGCTTACAAGAAGTTTCTGGGACGGCGGCAATTCCGAAATCTCCTTGATGAGCTCCTCGGGCGGGATCGGATCCACAATGGGCTCCATGGTCTCACCACTGACATTGACGGATATGGACGCTTCCACCGGTGCGGCCTCTTCCCCGGTCCGGTTTTGCAGCATGAAGGTGCGCTGACGCAGATAGCTGATCATCTCCTTGTCGCTTTCAAAAGAACTCAGCTTGTTGTAAGCGATCACCTTCCCGATGCAGATATTGATGTCATGGTCCTTTTTGTTGATCAGTTCTTTCGGCAGCATGGCAGTCCGAAGGCGTGGGTGGATGAGCCCCATCAACTGGAACAACTTACCGTTGAAGCCGTCGAAATAGACCGGCAGTACCGGCGACTCCGACTTGCGGATCAGGGCCGCAACCGACTCGGCCCACTCGGCTTCCACCACCTTTCTCTTGCTCAGGGAAAAGTGGGCCACCTCCCCGGCCGGAAATATCCCCAGCATGTGCTCATCCCGCAGCCACTGTATCGATTTTTTCATCGACGAAAGGTTCGCACGCGCTGATTTCCCACCCCCGAACGGATCCACAAAAAAGAAGACTTCCCGGAGTTCGGGAATGCATTCCAGGAGATAATTGGCCAGTATCTTGGAATCATCCCTGGCCGACCGGAGGATGGATGCGAGGATGATCCCCTCAAGTCCGCCAAACGGATGGTTCGCCACCACGATGACCCGGCCTTCTTTCGGGATGTGGGCCATGTCCCGCCCGGATATGTGGTAGTTGACGTTCATCCTGTCCAGCAACTTGTCGTAAAACGCCTGCTCGGTCTGGTAGTGGAGCGCTTCGTTGTACAGGTTGTTCAGTCCATGAAAATAGAACAGACGTTCCAGGGGTTTCCGGGCAACGTGAAGCAGTTTCTTACGAACGGGTCCCTTGACTTCAAAGTCCAGGTTGAAAATTTTTACTGGTTTATCCGATTCACTTTCACTCATACAATCCGATCATTACATTCCACTGTAAACTCTTCCCTGTTACCAGAACTTATTTAAGGATGACTGCAATCAGAACTGGCAAATAAGCATCAGCCCGGAAAGTTAAGACGCCTCTTTCCAATAAGGGTTTCACTATTGCAACGTGAATACCTAAACGATAATTTTACAGGACACTCAGGCGTTTGATATTAAGCCGGAATATAAGAAACAAAGTCACAGTATACCATGTCCGAAGTTGCGTTCCAGAACCAGTCGGCCACCAGAACGAAAAAGAAAACCAAAGCAGACGAACCTTCCCTCTACAAGGTGATCCTGCTCAACGACGATTACACCACCTTTGATTTTGTAGTGAGTGTACTGACCGGTATTTTTGGCAAATCGGTCCCCGAGGCCGTCAGCATCACAACGGACGTTCACCGCAAGGGATCCGGCATCTGCGGGGTCTTCCCGCGGGACATTGCCGAAACCAAAGTCGACATGGTCACGCAAAACAGCAAGAAAGCTGGGTTTCCGCTCCGTTGCACCATGGAGAAGGCATGACCCCATCCCGAAAAGAAGGTAATATCTTATGATCACCAAGGCACTGGACCTGGTTCTCCGGAACAGCTATCTCATCGCAACCCACCTGGGACATGAGATGGTCACCCTGGAGCACATGCTGCATGCCATCGCAAAGGATGAGACCGGAGTCCGGATCCTGCGCAGCTGCGGGACAGACATCGAACTGCTGGACAGGGACCTGCAGGAATATTACCCCCGGATCCCATCGCGCAGGGATGCTAACGCAGAACCCCTCCACACCATTGGTTTCCGCCGGACGGTCCAGCGCACCCTCATCCACAGCCAGTCAGCCGAACAGGAAAAAGTCGATGTCGGCGACCTGCTGATCTCCATGTTTGCCGAGGAAGAGAGCCATGCCACCTATTTCCTGGAAAAACAGAATGTCACACGGCTGGATGTGCTCAATTATGTAGCCCACCATATCGCCAAACCGGGTTTTGAACAGCCGGAGGATGATAACGGTGATACCGGGGAAGCAGTTGATGACCGACCCGGCGGCATGGATGATGACCCGGACTGGCAGGATGAAGACCTGTACGACGAGCATGAGGAGCACGATCAGGGTGTGGAGAAAGATGCTGATGCTGAGCATATGGAAGGCGATGCGGACCAAGAACGCGACGAGGATATCTTCGGGATACCGGATGACCCCGGAAACGGCGGCAGGCGGTATCACCCCCGTCCGGATACCGGGACCCGGCGTGAAAAAACCGACGTGCTGGCGCGCTACACGGAGGAGTGGACGGCAAAAGCCCGTGAAGGACAGTTTGACAAGGTCATCGGCCGGGATATGGAGATCGGCCGCAGCGTCGAGATCCTGTGCCGGCGGTTGAAAAACAACCCCATTTACGTTGGCGACCCGGGAGTGGGCAAAACCGCAATCACACAGGGGCTGGCCCAGAAAATCGTCGCAGGCGAGGTCCCGGAACGCATCCGGGATTTCAGGATCTATGCGCTCGATCTTGGCGCACTGCTTGCGGGAACAAAGTTCCGCGGAGATTTCGAGGCGCGGCTCAAGGGAGTGCTTAAAGCCCTCCAAAAACGAAAAAACGTGATCCTTTTCATCGACGAGATCCACACGATCATCGGTGCGGGGGCGGCGGGATCAAGTACGATGGACGCATCCAACATGCTCAAACCGTTGCTGGCGGACGGGAAAATACGGTGCATCGGAGCCACCACGTTCGAAGAATACAAGAACCTGTTCGAAAAGGACCGGGCCCTGTCCCGAAGGTTCCAGAAAATCGAGATTGACGAACCGGACACCGCAACCACGATAGACATCCTCAAGGGACTGAAGGGGGTGTACGAGGAGTATCACGGTTTGAAGATCACCCACGCCGCGCTGGAATCTGCCGCCCGGCTTTCGGCCAAATACCTGACCGACCGGCGCCTGCCCGACAAGGCCATCGATGTGATCGACGAGGCCTGCTCCCAGGTTTCGCTGCGTTCGGGAAACCGGAAGCAGGTCGGGTCCCGGGATATTGAGATGCTGGTCTCCAAAATGGCGCGCGTACCGGTGCATCAGCTTGTCGGCGCTGAAAAGGAGAGCCTGCGCGACCTGGTGGAGGAACTGAACCGAAATGTATATGGACAAGAGCAGGCGGTCAAAGCGCTGGTGGCGGCCGTGAAGCGGAGCAGGGCCGGTCTTGGAAACGAAACCAGGCCGGTCGGATCGTTCCTCTTTTCAGGTCCCACCGGGGTGGGCAAGACCGAGCTTTGCCGCCAGGTGGCCGACCAGTTGGGGATCCCGCTCATCCGGTTCGACATGAGCGAGTACATGGAAAAGCACACCGTATCGCGCCTCATCGGGGCGCCGGCGGGCTATGTCGGGTTTGAGCAGGGTGGATTGCTGACCGATGCCATCCGCCGGCAGCCGAATTCGGTGCTGCTGCTGGATGAGATCGAGAAGGCGCACCCGGACATCTTCAACATCCTGCTGCAGATCATGGACTACGCCACGGCAACCGACAACACGGGACGCAAGGCTGATTTCCGGAATGTGCTGCTGGTGATGACCTCGAACGTGGGATCGCGCGAGATGAGCAGCTCGAAAATCGGTTTCGGTGGTGAAGGGGCATCCAGGCTCGGCGGCGATCCCAAAAAAGCCATCGAAAAACACTTCAGCCCGGAGTTCCGCAACCGGCTGGACGATATCGTGATTTTCCGCCATCTGGACCGCACAGTCGTCGAGAGTATCGTCTACAAATTCATCCGGGAGCTGGAACAGCAGCTGAAAAGCAAGAACATCCGCATCCACCTGACCAGGAAAGCAGTGGAATGGCTGGCGGACAAGGGGTACGACCCGGCATTCGGTGCCCGGCCCATGGCCCGGGTGATCCAGGAATCCATCAAGGACCGGCTGGTGGACGAGCTGCTCTTTGGCAAGCTGCAGCAAGGCGGCAGCGTCACCCTTTCAGAAAAGGACAACGAACTCACGTTCCGGTTCGGCAAAAAATAAAAAAAGCCATGACCGTCTGTGCAGCCATGGCTTTCTGAGTTTGAGGCGTGTAAACACGCGACTTATTCCGTGGGAGGAAGCAATACCTGGTCGATCACATGGATCACGCCATTGGTGCCCTGGAT
>SKWQ01000209.1 GCA_007128855.1 Balneolales bacterium | reverse complement strand
GCCGACTGAATCGCATCGGCATTGAAGCTGTCCAGCAGACCGAACAAATGGCTCTGATTGAAAATGCGCATCCCGTCGAGCATGACCAGGAATCCGTCCGGCGTGCTCCCACGCACGTGTATTCCATCATTGAGCGCCGTCACCTTGGCGACCGACGGATGCGACTGCAGCGCACGGATAGAGCTGGATTCGCCGAGCGGACTGAACCGTCCGGCATCCATCAGTCCGGTCAGCATCGTATCGGAAGGGTTGTATCCGGAGAACGCGGTGATCATGATCTCGTTGCCTGCGATGACCTCCGGCTCCAGACGCAGCGTAAGATCATCAATTCGACGTGATTCGGCAAGATCGATGCGCAGCTCCCGCTTCCGATAGCCCAGGTAGGAGGCCGTAATGACCAGTTGTTCTTCCGGGAGGCGGGTTTGGATGTCAAATCTGCCGGATGCATTGGCTGTAATACCCCTCAGTTCCCCGCTCTGCCGCCAGCTCAGGGTGGCAAATGGTAATCGCTCGCCCGTGGACGCATCCACAATCTGGCCATGAATACGGACGCTGCGGACCATTGGTTCACGTTCACTTACCGATGTGCGGACCAGAAACACCTGGTTTCGAGCTTCATCCACACGAAGTGCAACTCCCTCACGTGCCAGCACGGTCTGCAGGTCCGGGATGACCTGATCTGCGGTTGTCTCAAGGGTGATTTGGATACCGGCTATCTGTGACTCCCGGTACAGAAAGTAGTAGGACGTTTCATCCTGAACCTGTTGGATGACGGACCGCAACGGCTCGTTCTGAAAAGAAAACGGATAAGAAAAGCCGGCAAACAGCGGAGCAGCCGGCAACATTGTCACGATCAACAGAAAAAAAACCGGCTTGCTCACATACTGCATGATGATATGGAAATCGGGTCGATGGTTGGCTTATCGTTCGGTTCTGAATGCATAGGTGCGCTCACCGGTGCGGACAAACTCACCGCCCAGTACCACGCCAAGGTCACCCAGACTTTGTCCGGCGGTTTCCAGGGCAATGGAGCCGCCAAGGCGTTCCCGGCTGATGTCCGGCGGTGCTTCGACGGTGATATCAAAGTGATGTTCCAGTTCGGCAAGGATGGAGGATGCGGGCCGGTCACGGAAAAAGAGGCGGTCGCGCATCCAAGCGGTGACTTCCTCCGGCTCAAAACCGAAAGGTTCGCTCAGGCCATCCCGTTCATCAATAACGGCGGCTGTTCCGGGAGTAAGCATGACTTCCTGGCCGCGATCGATGGTCTCAAAACGGATGGACCCATCCAGCAGGTATACACGCGCCTGATTTTCACGATAGTTGAGGTTGAACCGGGTGCCTGCAACAACCACCCGGCCCGGCCCGGCCTGGACAGCGAACGTCCGGTCCGATGCCGGGGCCACATCGAATAACGCCTCTCCCGTCAGGGCGTATGTGTGTTCGGACTCTGTCAACGCAATCTGATGCAGCGTGGAGTGGGGGCGCAGGGTCACCGTGCTTCCATCTGCAAGTGTGATGGTGGATCGCGTGTCCCCTGATTCCGCCAGGAGCTGCAACCCCGGATCCGATGTGCGTAACAGCAGGAAAAGTGTTGCCATTGCCAGGATCACCACGGCAGCCGCCAGCCATCGCCATTGTTTTGCCGGGATTGCCGGAACAAGACGCATCCGTCGGGATTTCCCGGAACTTTCAATGGATCCTTCAATTGACCCTTCAATAATGCTTTCAATCTGTCTCCACCCCTGCTCCTGTCCGCGCACCTCGATTTCCAACTCCGCACGTTCGGCCTCCAGTCTGGATTTTTCCAGGATACGGAACAGCGGGTCAGGGTGATCCAGCCCGGATTCCCCTCCGGAGCGTTTCCAGTCGGAGAGTTTCCTGCCGGAGCGTTTCCTGCCGGAGAGCAGTTCCCCGAACTCCATCGCCAGGATGGCGTCCCGGTCACCGGGCGGTATGTTATTGTTTTGGGTCATTGAAACAATACGTCCTCAATCTTCAAATTCCACTTCAACGGCAATGAAGTATCCGGTGGATGCCTCCAGATAGCCTTTACCTTCCGCTTCTACCTCCTCACCCTGCACCAGGGCATCGGCGACCTCTTCCAGGCTCAGGTAGTCACCGTCATCGTCAATTACCGTTTGCTCGGTGATTTTGATGACCTTGCCGCCTTCGATGGTAAAGGTACTCTCCGCCAGGTCCACGGCGATGACATCCCCATCAAACTCATCGAAATCAAATTCAAACTCCACTTCCTTGACCAGGCGCCTTCCCGTTTCGGTATCGATGTAAAACTCCCCTTCCGCTTGCACCGGCAAGCCGTCGGCCACGGCACGGGCCACATCCTCAAAAGATTGCAGACCGTCATCAAATTCCACCTCGCTTCGCTCCGTAAGAAAGAACTCATCGCCGTTGCGCAACGTGAAAGCATTTCGGGAAACGGATACCGAGGCGATCAGATCCTCGAACTCATTGGACTCCAGCTCAAACTCAACTTCGGTCGCTATCCACAGATTCACATCTTCGTCCGGTTGATAATAGTCACCCTCAGCCATGACGCGCACACCCCGGTCCACGGCGGCAGCCACTTCCTGCAAGGTCCGGAAGTCGCCGTCGTCAACTTCCGTTTTGTCGGTTATCTGAATGCGCTGACCATTGGCTATCGTAAAAATCTGATCGGGTAGGTTGACCCGGACTACGCGCCCTTCAAATTCGTCCTCGTCGAACACATCGCCGCTATCCATTCGCAGCCGGTATGTATCGAACTGTTCACGGAATTTCAGCAGCGCCGTGCCGTCACCATTCAATTCCAGCGTGCCATTGACGATTTTGCTCTCAGGAGCTCCATTATGGGTCTGCCGCACGGTCGATTCGTAGCTGAGCGCTCCGTTGACCCCGCTGCGGAAATTGCGGTTGTTCTGCACCACCGATTTCTGGATCCGGATGTCCAGGTAGTTGATATCCAGCTGATATTCGCGTTCCATCGGGGTACCATCCGGGGGATGCCGTTGGATGGTGCCCTCACCGGAGTGGAATCCGTCCAGCGTGAGCACATCCGATGCCGACGACAGACCGTCTATGAACAACTGGTCGGTACGTGCATAAAACGAGGATCTGGTATCGGTCTGGATGCTCCCGTTTCGTGAGGACTGGAAAAATATGGTCTCAATTTGCTGTTGTTGCTGGTCGGGGTGGACTATGGTCTCTCCATCCCGGTCCAGAAAACGGTAGGTAATGGTGTGTGCAGCACTGCTCTGCAGCAGCTCGCCGTCTTCCATGATGGAAAACGTCACGTGGTGTTCACCGCTTGCAGATTCAAATTCATACGCGTAATCCACCAGGTTGCGAAAGCTTCCTCCAGACATCAAAGATGGCCCCTGCGTGAGTCCCGATTCCGTTGGAATGGCAAATGCTTCCGGGAAGACGGAGAGCATTCCGCTGCGATTTTCCGAGACGGATTCCCCGACTATAAGTCCGGTAAACAACGTTTCATCTTCGGTGAGCGGGGTCTGGTCCCGATCGAAGCGGTCGATATCGCAGCTCCAGAAGAAAACTCCTGAAAGCAGCAGAAAAAGCACCAGGTATTTGACAGGTAAGGTCATTGCGGGTAACGAGCTGTTTAGTGTTGGATCATAACGACATTTCTAATCACCAGTGATACAATCGGGCAGGGCTGCAACCCCTAAAGAAACAGGAAAAAATCATTCCTTCCCGGGCAGTTCATCCCCATATATTTTTATCAGCTCCGAGCGCAGGTTACGAAAAGCCAGCGCCATGTGATTTTCCACCGTTTTCTGGCTGACGCCAAGAGCTTCGGCGGTTTCTTTGTAGGTGAACTGTTTCATAAAGCAGAGTTCGAAAACCGTGGCTCTTTTTTCCGGCATGGCGGCAATCACCTTCCGGATCCGGCCCAGCAATTCACTGTAATTAAGGTCCCTCTCGGAGTCCGTTTCGCCGATTTCCCCGGTTTGCACATCCGGCGCGGCATCACCGGTGAATTTTGACTGGTAGGTGATGTGATTGAGCATCCGGCTGTACGCTATCTGGAAAAGGAATGCGCGGAGCGATTTCTTCTCATCGATATCCGATCGCCGCTCCCAGATCATCACAAAGGCATTCTGGACCAGGTCAGCCGCTTCGTCGTGGCTCATGCCACGGCTCACCATGAACCGGTACAAACCGGGATAATGCCTGTCATAAAAAGTGCGAAACGCCTGCTGGTTGCCATTGCGGATTTCCACAGAAAGATCCTTTCCATCCAGGGAATCATCCTGTCCGGCAAAGGCAAGGAACAGCAATATGGCTTCCGTGTGTAACATGACCTGTGTCTGCGAGCTTACGTTTTTTTCATAATCCCTTAGTGCTTGTTGCCATCAGCAGGAAAAACCCGCCGTCTGACTTCGTTTCACCCGTATCCAAATGATATAAAAAAAGCACAATGACTTTCGGGTGTACTGCATTACCAAAATAGGCATTTTCTGATGACGTGATGCATACGTTCTGATCATGCCACCGGGGCCATGCACCCGCACACTGACATATTCTTGCTATCTTGTACCAGACCGTACCCCGCATGGATCCGGATACCCACTGCTCTTTGCCCGCACAGGAGTACAAGAACACAAGCACTGTTTTATTTGGGTTTTTTATTGCAAAAACCCGTTTATTTTCGCTGTAGTTGACAACACAAATGCCCCCTTACTGCCATGCCAAGAAACAACGTCCTCCTGATCCTTCTCCTGGCCACGTTCGCCTGGACCGCATGCAAAGACAGCGTCAGCCCGCAGGTCTTTCCGCCCGACCTGAACGTCCCGGTCCGCCTGGGCGCCATCGTCGGCGAGGAGTTCCTCCAGAACCTTGAGGTGAGTGATCCGCAGGATCTGGACGTCGACATAACCTTCCTTGGCAAGCCGGCCTGGCTGGAGTACATCCCGGAAGAGCAGCTGCTGACCGGCACCCCCGGCGAGCAGGATGCCGGCTCATTCGACATCACCATCACCGCCGACAACGGCAGCCAGACGTTCAGCCGCGAGACCACCCTCACGGTCTACGCCTCGCAGGCGGCCTTCCGCGAATTCGAGCTGCGGACCTTTCTGGGTCAGATATCCAGCACCATCACCCCCGGCATCCGGGGTGTATCCGTAGCCGTAGTGGACACCGACGGTGATCGGTACACCGCCTTCATCGGGGATATGGGACCGGGCCAAAACCATCTCATGCTCAACGAGGAGAGCATGTTCCGGATCGCCAGCGCGACCAAACCCATGACCGCCGCACTGGTGCTCAAACTGGTGGATGACGGGCTCATCGGGCTCGACGACATCCTCACCGGACACTATTCCACCCCGTTGCCCAACGCCGGAAGCATGACTCTCCGGCAGATGCTCAGCCACACCGCGGGTGTTTTCGACCACCTCAATTCCAATTCGTTCTGGGGCCATCCCGCCTTCACCCCCACCAAGGTCTGGTCGGTGGATGAACTGGTGCATTTTGCCGTGCAGAACGGGCCGCGCTTCAGCCCCGGTGCGGGCTATGGCTACTCCAATACCGCGTTCTGCGTTCTGGGCGCACTGGTGGAAGAGGTCACCGGCCTGGAACTGTCCGAGGCCTACGAACAGATGCTGTTCGAGCCGATGGGGCTTGAGCGCATCGTCTATGACGACTTCAGCAGCGCATCCAATACTATTGACGGCCTTGCTCGCAACAACCGGACTTACGAATACCATCTTTCTGCAGCGGGCGCGGCCGGGGCCATGGTGGCCTCCCCTTCGGATGTGGCCACCTTCGGCTGGCACTTCTACGGCGGACGTTTCCTTTCGGACGGGCTCACCAACGAAATCAGCGTTAATATCGGCGCGCGGCACGGCGGACAGAACTATGGGCTGGGCACCCGGATCTGGAACATCGCCGGCATCCCCCACCACGGACACACCGGCAGCCTGATGAACTATCGCGCGATCCTGATGTACGTGCCCGGGTCGGACATCGCCATCGCCATCAACACCCACGACGTCCACAACAACTGGTTCAACCTGATTGACAATATATTCATGTATGTCGTTGAACACTTCGACCAGACCGGTGAGGCGCCGATCGCCCGGATGAAGGAGTACAGCGAGGAGCGTATTGAGCAGTATAAGGTACTGGATTAAAAGTCAAATTTTTCATATGTTTAGCAGTTAGAATTTAATTTTAATTACAGACTAGAGCTCTCTGATATCATCCAGGACGGACAAGCGCGGGTTACCCGGCACGGACAGATCGGCAGATGACATAATCATCTTTTTTTGATTCACATTTCCACAGACAGTCATTCCCTTTTGTTTATCCGCAGTAATTAGCATGCACATGAAGAACAGAATCTTCATGCCCACGATCTTTCCGTCATCATTTAAGACGTCCCCAAGCGGATAAGGCGGCCCAAAGTGAGTACCCTGACAAACAGCATTTTATCATCTTCCCCATTTCCCATCGCCCATCACCGGATCGTTACGGATAACAACGGTCAACCGGTCGACTGTGAATTCCTGGAAATCAATCCGGCGTTCGAAGAGCTGATCGGCCTGCCGGCAGACAAACTTACCGGTAAAAGAGCAAACGAGATCCTGCCCGATGCCGCGCTTTTCAACCCCGACCGGCTAAAGCTGTTCGGCAAAGTGGCCCTGGAGGGAGCGCATGCATCTTTCGAATACCAGGCCAAATCAGGAAAGGGATGGTTCAAGGTACAGGTCTGGCCGGACAGCCAAGGCTGCTTCGCAACCCTGCACACCGATATCTCGGACAAAAAAATCCTGGAGAAGAAACACGAGGAGCGAAAAAAGGAGCTGAATGTCGTCTACAATATGGCCCACATCTCCGAAAGGGAGGACGCCACCGTGGAGGGCATCTGCCAGACCATTGTGGATCACTTCCCAGGGGCCTTCCAGGATCCTGAAGTCACCTGCTGCCGGATCACCGTCGGTGACCGTGAGTATCTGAGTGCAAACTATTCCGATGCCTGCGTGACCATCGATCGCCACATCAGCATCTCCGGGAAAAAAACCGGATCCATCACTGTCGGGTATCTCGGCAAGCTCAATGACGACGATGACGGAATCTTTCTGCAGGAGGAAAAGCAGTTGCTGGATGTGGTTGCCGACTGGACCGGCCAGTTCATCCATCGGAAGCAATCCGAATCGCAGCTGGTCGAAGCCAATACCATCATCAACCGCAGCGCCACGGTGGTCTTTACCTGGCAGAACGCCCCCGGTTGGCCGGTTTCCTATGTGTCCGATAATGTCACCAACATCCTTGGATACACTCCCGGGGAGTTCCTCTCGGGAAGCATCAACTACCTGGACTGCATCCATCCGGATGATGCCAAACGGATTGTCAATGAGGTGGAATTCCACAGCAATCATGGTAAAAACGAATACGTTCACGAACCGTACCGGGTAATCACCAAAGATGGTGAAATCAAATGGTTCTACGACTGGACATTCATTGTCAAGGATGACAACGGCGCCGTGACGTACTACAAGGGATTCATCCATGATATCACACAGCACAAACTGGCAGAGGATGCCCTGAAAAACAGCCAATACCTGCTCAGCATGGCCTCCAGTATGGTCCGGTTCGGCGGATGGAGCGTGGATCTGATCGAGAACAAAGTGATCTGGTCGGATATGGTTGCCCGCATTCATGAACAACCGCCGGGCTACAATCCGACTGTGGGTGAAGGCATCGGCTATTACGCTCCTGAGTGGCGCGACCGGATCAGCAAAGCCTTCCAGGACTGTGCCCGGCGCGGCATTACGTACGACGAGGAGCTGGAGATCATTACCGCAAAAGGGAACCGGCGCTGGGTACGCACCACCGGCCAGGCCGTAAGAAATGGTCAGGGAAACATAGTCAAAGTGCAGGGTGCCTTTCAGGATATTACCGACCGAAAAGTGTCGGAGCAGAAACTCCGGGAAAGCGAGGAGCGATTCCGCAACATCTTTGAGATCGCCTCCCTGGGCATTGCCCAGGTCGATCCACAAACCGGTGTGGTCCTGCTGGCCAACAGATATTACGAGGAAATTACCGGCTACTCCATCCAGGAACTGCTCACCATGAATTTCCCCGAACTCACTCATCCCGACGACCGGGCCGCCGATTGGGAGATCTTTCAGCGCGCCGCCCGCGGAGAGATATCCTACCGGAACGAAAAACGGTACATCCGCAAAGATGGGTCCATCGTGTGGGTGCGCTTGCATGTGGCCTTCATCCGCGATGAGTCCGGCCGTCCCATGCGCACCGTGGCCATCTGTGAGAACATAGCCGAGCGCAAGAAAGCCGAAGAGCTGGCCCACAGGGCTTCGCAGCAGCTGACGTTCCACATCCAGAACTCGCCACTGGCCATAGTGGAATGGGACGAGCAATTCCGCGTTAAAACCTGGTCCAAACGAGCCGAGGAGCTCTTTGGGTGGAATGCGGAGGAAGTGTCCGGAAAGGCGCCGGAGGAGTGGACTCTCGTGGACGAGAATGATCTGTCCGACATAACCGACATCATGAGCGACCTGATCGAGGGACGCAAGCCGCGCAATCTCAGCAGGAACAGGAATTACACCAAAGACGGCCGCACCCTGCACTGCGAATGGTATAACTCGGCGATGTTCGACTCCCATGGCAAACTTATCTCGATATTTTCGCTTGTGCACGATATCACGGACCGCATCCAGCAGGAGCGCGCGATCCGCAGGTCTCTGGAAGAGAAAACGACCCTGCTCCAGGAGCTCTACCACCGCACCAAGAACAATATGCAGGTCATCAGCTCCATGCTCATGATCCACGCCCTTCGGATCGATGACGAGAATTTCTCTTCACTCACCCAGGACATCAACAACCGCATCAAATCCATGTCCCTGGTCCACCAGAAGCTGTACGAGACAAACAATCTCTCCAGTATCCCGTTCGACGAATACCTGCGGGACCTGTTTACGGAACTGTCTGCCAGTTTCCTCATCCAGCCGGGTCAAGTAACACTCAAGCTGGATGCCGACTCGCTGAAACTGATCATCGATACCGCCATCCCCTGCGGACTGGTGCTCAACGAGCTGATTTCCAACTCTTTCAAGCATGCGTATCCGGACGACCGGCAGGGCACCGTAACCATCCGGGCCAGGAAGTGCGAGGATCGCAACATCCATATCCAATACCACGACGACGGTGTCGGGATGCCTCCCGGGTACGATCAGATAAAAGACGAGGGCATGGGCTGGGAGCTCATCCGCATGATCGTTGAATACCAGCTGGGGGGCACCGTTACCAGGCAGAATAATAACGGTATGGCCTGTGACATACTCTTTACAGACAACAAGTACACCGAAAGAATCAAAGGATGAACATATTGATCGTGGAAGACGAAGCCATCAGTGCCAATTTACTCAAAAT
>SKWQ01000042.1 GCA_007128855.1 Balneolales bacterium | reverse complement strand
GTCGGTGCGGATCCAGTGCATTTCGCGTCCGCGGCGCACTTCCCGCTTGCCGATCACCGGGATGTTGTTCTCGGCCTGGCAGGCAATGGTGCACACGCCGCAGCCGATGCAGGAGTTCAGGTCGATGGCCATGCCCCATTGCGGCTCACGATCGGGCCACACCTTGTCGGAGAACAGGGATACGGGATGCTCCCGGTCGCCGTAGATACCAGGCACGTACACCGCATCCTGTGCGAAGGTCGGGTTTTCACGGTAGAAGTCCAGATCGGCGTCCTGCACATGCGGACGTCCTTCCAGGCTGTGATGGTCCTGGGTGCTGGCAATGGTGTAGGTGCGCCCGGCACGGGCCACATCCACACCGGTAATGTAAAACCGGTTGTCGGTGGTCCGCAGGTTGTAGGTGTTCACCCCGACCTGGTCGGCCACACGTCCGATACCCTTGCGGCCGTATCCGGTGTAGACGGTGATGCTGTCGTCCGCATGGCCGGGAAGCACCCAGGCCGGGATTTCGGATTCTGTTCCGTCCGGAGTGGTGATCCGGATGACCTGCTGGTTGGGGTCGCCGAACCGGCGAGCGGGTGGGATCCCGAAACGTTCTGCCGTATTGGGTGAGAGGAGGGCCACATTGTCCCATGTGATCTTGGTCATGGGGTCCGGAAGCTCCTGAAGCCAGCCGTTGTTGGCAAAACGGCCGTCGTGAAGTTTCGGATCCGGTTTGATGACCAGTTCGACGGCATCGGACGGCTCGTCGCGTCGTACCACCAGGAACTCCGCAGCCAGCGCCGGAAAAGCCGGAGCCTGTGAAACGGCCGCTTCGGCATAGCGGGTATCTTTCTGGAGTCCGTCGTGCAGCGCTTCGTTCCAGCTGCTTTCAAATCCTCCGGGGAGCACGTCCCTCCAGGTATCCCTGACCAGGTCGTATCCACCCAGATCCTCGCCGTCCACGATGGCCGACAGGAACTCGACCTCGCTTTTCCCCCCGAAAAGGGGCTGGATCATCGGCTGGATCACCGAACGGGCCCCCGTCCAGGAGTGCCCGTCCCCCCATGTCTCCAGGAAATGGGCCCGGTTGACATGCCAGGTAGACGCACGGGAGGTCTCGTCGTAGTGCAGGGAAAGATGGATCTTCTCGGCCACTTCGCTCAGCGCGCCTTCGAAGTCGAGGTCGGCCGGCGCCGTGTAAACCGGGTTGGTGCCGATCATCACAACGGTATCGATTGCGCCGTTGCCCATATCGGCAACCAGCTCCCGGAAGGCATGGTTCTGATCCTCCCGGTCGACATAGGGCACATCCAGGTAGGATACGGTCTGTCCGGCGTTGCCCAGCGCCAGGTTCACCGCATGTACGGTGGCGTGCACGGCGGCATCGTACCCGGCGCCCGCCGTGATGATGCTCTGGCCACGGTTGTTGAGCAGTTCTTCGGCCAGGACCGGGATCCAGTGGTGATCGCTGAAGGCATTCCGATAGCCGGAGTAGGCCTCCAGTCCGGGGACGCTTTCCGCCAGTCTGGCCGCAAGGGCAAAGGTAAACAGCGGGATTTCAGAGGTCTTGATGCGCAGGCGGTGGTCGGCATTGGATCCGGTCAGCGAGTAGTTGCTCTCGGCAACGTACAGGCGGGATGGACGGGCGTCCGGATCCGAAACGGCGCGGCTTTTTGCGAAAGCCCCGATGTAGGCGACATCATTGTCACTGTCCTGCAGGAAATCGTCGTTAAGTGAGAGCATGACCCGCGCCCGGTCGAAATGATACACGGGACGCAGCCGCTGTCCAAAGACCATGGAGGTCCCGGTGCAGACGGATTCGTCATTGTATGTTTCAAAGGTCACCCACCGGGAATCCGTGAATTTGTCAAGAGCTTTTTTACGGAGGCGGTCCAGGGTCGGGGAAGAGCTGGCTTCGCTGATGAACGCGACCCGCCGTCCGGAATCGGAAAAATGGTCACGGCAGAAATCCGCAAAATCCGACCAGCTGCTGCTCTCTCCGTTCCTGCGGACTTTGCGGGACCGGTCCTGGTCGTACAGATCCAGAATGGCTGCCTGCTGGCGGATGTTCGACTTGCCGTTGCTTCCGGGATGAAGGTCGTTCCCTTCGATCTTGGTGGGGCGGCCTTCGTTGGTCTCAACGACAATGCCGGTCAGGTTGCCGCGGAAGGGGGCCGCGGAAGCGTAGTAGAGCGGGTTGCCGGGAACAAGGTGCTCCGGCTGGCGCGTGTAGGGCATGATCTTCTGGACCGGCTTGCGGCAGGCGGCAAGTCCGGCAAGGGCAACCGACGCGCCCATGATCTGGAGAAAATTCCTGCGGGAGACACCGTCGGTCAGTTCGGTGGCGTTTTCCGGGAATTCACGCTCCACGTATTTGCGGTACTCCTCGTTTTGAGCTAACTCGTTGAGACTTCGCCAGTACGTTTGCTGTTGCTCTTTTCCCATATTCTGAAACAATGTTGACAAATCGTGGTGATGAAAGACTATCGATGGCAGGCGTTGCAGTACACGGGTGCATCGATGTTCCGCTTTTCGATGACCATCTGCGCAAACTGGTAGTGATCATCCGGCGGCTCCCATGCCATATTGGTGACTTCCCCGACCGGACGCAGATGGGGGGCGGGGTTGTTGTGGCAGTCCAGGCACCAGCCCATGCTCATAGACTCGGTCTTCATGACGACTTCCATGCGATCGACCCGGCCGTGGCATGTCGCGCACCCGATACCCACATTCACGTGGATGGAGTGGTTGAAGTAGGCGTGATCCGGGACGTCATGCACCCGGATCCATTCCACCGGCATACCCGTTTCCCAACTGTCCCTAAGCGGCTGCAACGCTTCGCTGTCCACGGCGACATATTCGTGACAGGTCATGCAGGTTTCGGTGGAGGGGATGGCGGCTACCGCCGATTTCCATGCGGAACCGTGGCAGTACTGGCAATCCAGGCCCAGTTCGGCAACGTGGAATTTGTGGCTGTATGGGATGGGCTGATTGGGGGCATAGCCGACTTCCAGATATTCCGGCGATCCGAAATACCAGAAACCGAAAATGATGCCCGTGATGATGATGATGGTTGCCAGCTGCAGCCGTTTAGGTATGCCGTTCACCCATTCAGGGAAAATCTGCGCCATAGAGACAGCTATTTTTCGTGTTCTGATGTACCTGAGTTACCTGTCGGGCTAGGAGTGGCGCTGTTGGCAACAGAACCAGCTGTTGTTTGCTCCAGGCCATGAATCCTAAATCCCCTGCACTTGCTTCCACAAGTGCATTCAGGCACCTAAGATACTTGAAATCGACCGCTAAAAAAAAGAAAAAAGTTCAGTTTTTCACACAATCTTAAGATTACAAATTTATGTTCTGCAGCTGGTTTTTATGCGTGACGGGTCTGTAATTGCCTGGGATTCAGTCAACAACCCGATATTTCAAGGGAGAATCCGCTTTTATTCCGTTTTTGTGCTAACTTTGCACACGCAATCTCACCCACCGACCCTAACGGACAGTTTCGAATGATCACGCTGACAGACCTTCCCCAGCTCAATGCCGTACTCAACAGCATCGCCACGATTTTCCTGCTTGCCGGGTACGTTTTCATCAGGAGAAAGAACATCGAGGCGCACATGCGGATGATGTGGTCTGCCGTAGTCGTCTCGGCCCTCTTCCTCATAAGTTATCTGATATTCCACTATCAGGTGGGATCTGTGGGTTTTGACGGTACCGGTTGGATCCGCCCGGTCTATTTCGCCATACTGATCTCCCATATCATCCTGGCGATCGTGAACCTGCCCATGATCCTGCTGACCATGTACCGTGCCGTCCGGAAAGACTACCAGAAGCACAGAAAAATCGCCCGATGGACCTGGCCCGTGTGGATGTACGTCTCGGTCACCGGGGTAGTGGTCTACGTCATGATGGAAATATCAGGCAGCTACGACAAGCTGTACCACCTTCCGTGACAGACCCATCCGTCAACTGGGTGCTGCCGAACGGTTGAATCAGGCCGGGCCGTTCATCGTCCGTCAGGAAACCATGTTTGCAAAGTCCTGTCCCGGCTCCGGAATGATCACCTTTGTCTTGCCGCCGGTATGCTTTTCGACCAGCTCGCGGAAGGTGTGAGGCGATCCGGTCAGCACCGGCATGGTCCCGTAATGCATGGGTATGGCATAGCGGGAACCGAGCATGGCTGCAGCGTGGGCGGCCTCTTCGTGTCCCATGGTGTAATGGTCGCCGATGGGCAGAATGGCAATGTCGGGTCGATAGATACGGCCGTAAACCTCGAAATCGGACATGATATTGGTGTCACCGGCATGATAAATGCGGATGCCGTCCAGATGCAGGATGAATCCGGCCGGATCGCCGGCATATTTTCCCTTCCAGGAGCTGGAGTGATTGGCGCTGGTCATGGTGACCTTCAGGTCTCCGAGATCCACGGTGCCGCCTTTGTTCATTTCCACGGCCTGGTCCTCAGGCAAGCCATCCTGCTTCAACAGCGCCGACAGCTCCACGATGGAAACCACCCGGGCGCCGGTTTTCTTAGCCAGCGGGATGGTATCTGCGGCGTGATCGTCGTGTCCGTGCGTAAGCAGCATCATATCCACTTCCGACGGCGACTTCCATGATTCCGGCGTCACCGGATTGCCTTCCAGGAACGGATCGATAAGGACATGTTTCCCCGAATCAGTTGTTATGATGAACGTTGAGTGTCCGAGCCAACGGAATGATTTCATAGGTCACCTCTTTCTTTATTAAAAATTAATCAAAAAACTGTTTTTTATGACCGCTGTTACTGTAGAACACAAAAAAAAATACTACCGTTTGCCACAGGATAGTCCTATTTTAAGGACTTCAGGTAATTTCAGCTTAAAACAGAGAAACCAGTCCGGTTACTCTGTACGGTTATACAATTACGCATTATCTGTGACAGTGGACTGGCTGTCATGTCAACCCGAATAAATATTAGATATACTATGTCAAAACCAAAGCGTTTGGCCATTCTCGTTGCCGGTGGACCGGCACCAGGCATCAACAGTGTTATTGGCGCTGCAACCATCCGTGCCATCCAGCATGGCTATGAGGTACTTGGACTGAAAGACGGTTTCAAATATGTCATGCGTGGCGATACCACCCAGATCGAACCCCTCACCATTGAAAAGGTGAGCCGTATCCATTTTCGGGGCGGGTCCTTCATCGGTATTGCCCGGGACAACCCCACCAAAAAGAAAGAGGATCTGGACACGGTCATCAGCACCCTGCAGGAACTTGGCGTGGACAAACTGATTACCATCGGCGGTGACGACACCGCTTTCAGCGCCAAGACCGTTGAAGAAGCCTCCCAGGGCAAGATCAGCGTGGTGCACGTGCCGAAAACCATCGACAACGACCTTGACCTGCCCTATGGCATCCCCACTTTCGGATTCCAGACCGCACGGCATGTCGGGGTGGAGGTAGTCAAGAACCTCATGGTCGACGCCCGCACCACCTCCCGCTGGTACTTCGTGGTTTCGATGGGACGGAAGGCCGGCCACCTGGCACTCGGCATCGGCAAATCATCCGGCGCAACACTGACCCTCATACCCGAGGAGTTCAAGGAGGAGAAAATCCCCCTGAAAAAACTGACGGATATGCTCGTCGGATCCATCATCAAGCGCAAAGCCCTTGGACAGGACAACGGAGTCGTGATACTGGCCGAAGGTCTGGTGGAACGTCTCAATCCTGAAGAGCTTGAAGGACTCGAAGATCTGGAGCGTGACGAACACGACAACCTCCGCTTTGCCGAGCTCAACATCGGCGAAATCCTCAAAAAGGAGGTCAAGAAGCGCCTGGATGAGCTCAAATACAAAACGACCATCGTTGCCAAGAACATCGGCTACGAACTGCGTTGTGCCGATCCCATTCCATTCGATATGGAATATACCCGTGACCTCGGGTTCTCGGCTGTGGAATTCATCGTGAAAGGCGGGACAGCTGCCATGGTTTCCATCCAGAACGGACATTTTGTCCCCATGTATTTCAAGGATATCCTCGACAAGAAGACCGGCAAGACCCGCATCCGGATGGTTGAGGTGAACTCGATGTCCTTCGCCATTGCCAAGCAGTACATGATCCGGCTGAACCACGGTGATTTCGAGAGCAAGGGGCTTCTCGCAAAATATGCCGACGTACTCGGTTTATCAGTCGACGAGTTTGTGTCACGATTCAAATATGTGACCGAACATGAATCGGAAAGCGACGAGGTCGGCCAGAGCATCAGGAGCAATTTCCCTGATGCAAACTGATCGTATCTCTGTGAGATCGTCAGTATATTGGTGATAACGGCGGGGTGCCTGTTTCGACAGGTGTCCCGCCCAACCACCGGTAACAGCGAAGGCTGCGTACATCTTTCACCCATGAAAAGGAAGCGACTATGGCTGACAAGGTAAAACTCCATCCGATCACCCCCCATCAGAAGCGGATTTTCGATATTGCAGACCATCTTCGCAACGGGGACATCATCCTGCTTCCCACAGATACCCAGTATGCGCTGGCATGCAGTTACACCAGCAAGAGGGGGATTGAGCGCATCCGCCAGATCCGCCAGCTGAAACAGGACCATCTGCTCACATTGATATGCGACTCCCTCACCGGCATCTCAAAATTCGCCCGCCTGGGGGACAATCAGTTCAAGGTGATCAAGAAGCTCATCCCCGGTCCGTACACCTTTGTGCTCCCTGCGACAAAAGAGGTGCCGAAGCTGCTCCTGAACCCACGGAGACAGACCATTGGTTTCCGTGTCCCGGACTATCCCATCTGTGAAAAACTGGTCGAAGAGCTGGGAGTGCCGCTACTGGCCACTACGGCCCGCCATCCTGACTACGAGGGAACAACGGGCAACGGCACCGATGACCGCATGGAGCTGTTCCGCCGTTTTGAAAAACAGGTGGATCTGATCGTCGATAATGAGCAGCCGCTCCCGGGCGAACCCTCCACGATCGTGGACATGTCCCGTGAAGACCCGGTCGTCATCCGCCCGGGGAAGGGTTACGAAAAATTTCTGGAGGTGTGTGCCGTAGCGGACCTCAATCCTGTCGAGGCCTGATCTTTTCCAGGTTTTTCGAGAAATCCGGACGGATTATCCCTTTTTCGGTGATGAAAGCCGTTATCAGTTCGTTCGGGGTTACGTCAAAGGCCGGATTGTACACCGGGGTGTCCTTCGGTGCCATCTGTTTGCTTTCCACGTTGCGCACTTCTGCGGCATCACGCTCTTCAATGGGGATTTCGGACCCGGAGGCAATGCTGAAATCGATCGACGAGATGGGTGCTGCCACGTAGAAAGGAATGCCATGGTGTTTGGCCAGGATTGCCAGTGCGTAGGTCCCGATCTTGTTGGCCGTGTCGCCGTTACGGGCCACCCGGTCCGTCCCGACCACTACCAGGTCCACACCCTTCTCCTTCATCACCCATGCCGCCATGGAATCCGTGATCAGGCGATGCGGAACGCCGGTCTTTTCCAGCTCCCATGCGGTAAGGCGGCTGCCCTGCATCAGGGGACGGGTCTCATCCACCCACACCTGGATTTTTTTCTTACCCAGGTGCGCGTGGTAGATCATGGACAGGGCGGTTCCGTACTGACCGGTTGCCAGACTGCCCGTGTTGCAATGGGTGAGGATGCTGGCACTCTCCGGTATCAGCTCCTGGCCGTTTTTCCCGATGTCGGCACAGATGCGCTTGTCTTCTTCGTGGATGGATTTGGCCAGGTCCAGCAAGGCGGTCTTGATCCGGGAGACCGGTTCGTCCCGGAGGTCTTGGGCTGTCTTCACGGCCTTTGCCAGCGCCCAGGTGAGGTTGACGGCTGTCGGACGCGAGGTTGCCAGATATTCACAGATCCGCTCCACATCGGTGTTGAACTGCTGGATGCCGTCCTCCGGCAGGTCCTTGACCCCGAGGTAGACACCGTAGGCCGCCGCAATGCCGATGGCAGGTGCCCCGCGGACCCGCATGGACCGGATGGCCTCCCAGACCCGCCCGACTTCAAAAATGTCCAGGAAAAATTCCCGGTTCGGAAGGTACGTCTGGTCGATGATGCGGATGTGGTCGTCGACCCACTTGATGGACTGCACCACCTCGGGTGGTTTGATGTTGGGTATCATGTGATTATAATTTTTGATTCAATAAGTCACATAGAATGTCCATGACGTTTATAATCATGCTCATGCGTGTCGGCATGCAGGTCATGGACATTTCATGATGCGATATCAGGCTCTGGGGTGGAATGACTTGTGCACCTCTTCCAGAAAGGAACGGTCGATGTGCGTGTATATTTCCGTGGTCAGAATGGACACGTGCCCGAGCATCTCCTGCACGGCCCGCAGGTCAGCGCCGCCTTCCAGCAGGTGCGTGGCGAACGAGTGACGAAGCGTATGCGGGTGGATCTGTTTCGTGATGCCGGCCTCCCGGGCCGCCCTGGTGACGATGTGCCAGAGGGTCATGCGCGTAAGCGGTTTGCCGCGATAGCTCAGGAACAGCCGGTTTTTCGCGTCGGCCACGTTTTTCCTGAGGAAGGGGCGGGCGTTGTTCAGATAGTCGGCCACAGCTTTCATGGCCATTCCGCCAACGGGCACCAGCCGCTCTTTGTTCCCCTTCCCGATGACCCGGAGCAACTGCAGTTCGCTGATCAGCTGGCCGGTTTCCAGCTCTACGGTCTCCGATGCGCGCAGTCCCGTAGCGTACATGAGTTCCAGTACGGCGGCGTCACGCTTGCCGAGGAATTCGGTGCGGTCGGGGATCTCCAGCATCGCGATCACCTCGTGCTGGTCCAGGACTTCCGGCAGCTTGCGCCCCTTGCGGGGCAGTTCGATCAGTTCGGCCGGGTTGGCCGGGCACCATCGTTCCATCAGGGCAAACTGGTGGAACCCCCGGATGGAGGAGATGTTGCGCGATATGGTGCTGATGGACAGGTGCATCGTGAGCAGCTCATTCAGATACGACTCGATGTGTTCCAGGGTGATCCCGGCCAGGTCCCGGACCCCGATATCCCTCCCGATGAAATCGAGATAGCGCCTCAGGTCGTGGCCGTAGGATTGCAGGGAGTTCTGAGAAAGTCCCTTTTCGAGTTTCAGGAAATTCAGGTACTGCTGTTTTTCTCTGTCAAAATGACTCATGTACGGGAAGTGCTATGACGTTGATGAGTCCTGTTTCTCACCTGCGGTATTTTCTGCGGCCTCTTCCTGTTCCTGTCCCGGATACTTGATGCGGCCGTGGTACATTCCCTGGAGGATGCGGGTGAACACGTCCTTGATGACCTTAAGGTCCTTGAGGGTCAGGGCACAGTTGTTCAGTTGCCCCTCGGCCAGGCGGTCATCGACCAGGCGGTTGACCAGGTTTTCCAGCTTCTGGTAGGAGTGGTCGGACATGGAGCGGGATGCCGCCTCCACACCATCGGCAAGCAGCAGGATGCCGGTCTCCTTGCTGTTGGGGATGGGGCCGTCGTACCGGAAATCCTCTTCCTGGATTTCCTGATCGTTGCCCGATTCGTTCATCGCTTTTTCGTAGAAATAACGGATCAGGGAAGTTCCGTGATGGGTCCTGATGAAGTCGATGATCACGGCCGGAAGCTCGATCTCCTTTGCCATCTTCACACCGGCATCAACGTGATTCTTGATGATCAGTGCGCTCATGCGGGGCTTGAGCTTGTCGTGCGCATTGCCGCTCATCTGGTTCTCCACGAAGTACTGCGGCTTTTCCATCTTGCCGATGTCGTGGTACAGGGAGCCGACACGGCAGAGCAGGGAGTTGGCTCCGATACCGCCCGCAGCTGCCTCGGCCAGATTGGCCACCTGGAGACTGTGGTGGAAGGAACCGGGCGCTTCCAGCATGAGCCGCTTGAGGATGGGCTTGTTGGTGTCGCTGAGTTCCAGCAGCGTGACATCGGTGGTGATGCGGAAGGTTTTTTCAATGAGCAGGATCAGCGGATAGGTGAGCCAGATGCCCACGGCGTTGCCGGCCAGGAACAGCATGTTGTCGAAGTACACGCTCCATCCACCCACCTTGGTGAGCGTGAACCCGAGAAGGACCACGACGTAGGAGAAGAAGATGAGGCCGGGGGTGGTGAGGTAGAACTGGCTGCGGTCCTTGACATCCCGCACGGAGTAGACACCGATGCTGCAGGCGGTTATGGTGGCCACAACAAATTCGAAGCTGTTGCCGAACATGAGACCGGCCAGCAAGGCGACCAGCGTCGTGGTCATCAGGCCGACCCGCGAGTCGAAAATGATGGTGAGCAGGATGGGCGCGATGGCAAACGGGACCAGGTAGGGGGAGAGATCCTCCACGCGGGCGATGAATGCACCAATGCCATAAACGAGCGCTATGGTCAGGAAGACCAGCAGCAGCATGGGGTTGTTGTCGAAAATAGACCTGCGGTAGAGGTAGAGATAGAGAAAGAAGATGAGGAATACGGCAATGACCAGGATGGTCTCCCCGGTGTACTTGCTCCAGATCTCGATGTCGCTGGCACGTTCTGCCCGTGCCCTGGACAGGCTTTGGAGCAGCACGTGGCGGTCCGGTGTGATGATGTCGCCGCGGCGGATGATGGTCTGCCCGGCGGAAACGGCTCCTTTGGTGGTCGAAATCCGGTCAATGCGCTCCTGGATCCGCTGTTCGGTGTCTTCCTCACTATAGATCAGGTTGGGCTCCGCCACGGCATTGAAAAGCTGCAGGGCAGAACGGACCAGATCGTCGTCATACTGCCTGGAGAGACGTGTGCGGACGAAATCCCGGGCCTCCCGAAGGGTGCGCACGGTTTGAAAGGGGGGTTCACGTTCGGTGCGGTCGCGTACGTCCCGAATGGTGATGTCTTCTGTGGTGGCCGCCTCTTTGGAAGTATCGATGATACCATCCGAATAAAGCTCCTGCAGCAGATTGCGGAGCACCGCCTGCAACTCAACAGTGAAGAGACTGTAGGTGCGATCATCGGTGGGTGAATACAGCCGGTCGTTGGCATGCTGGGTCAGCAGCGGCTCCCATGCGTTTTCATCCAGGTCGATACCGGAACGGTTGCGGCTCCGGATAAAAAAAAGACTGTCTTCCAGCGCCTGCTGCCGCGATTCCAGCATGCGCGACTCCTGCCAGTCGGCATAGGCGTCCAGCACCGTGGTGAGATGGGAGAAAAGCGTGTCCAACTGCCGCATCGAACGGGTCTCCGCCTGGTGCTCAAGCAGGAAAATGGGGCTGGTGTGCTGACGGATATCCCGTATCTCCGCACGGATCTCCTCGTCCTGCTTCAGGATGCTGAATGTGAACGGGGCGGTGAGGTCGTCATTGCGCCACGGTTCGCCAATGCTGTACGCCGTTTCCTGGATCTGCGTCTTGGGATACAGGGCTATGACCAGGATCAGGAATCCGAGACTGAGAACAATCTTGGTGACATTGTTCTTGTTGAAGAACTTCGAGACCTCGTCCTTTTTCAACTTTTCAGTCGAGAAGGGGCCGAATGTTTTCTTCTTTCTCTGAAGTCCCAGCTTATCCAGAAAACCCATATGATCAGGCTGTGGTGTTCAGCATCCGGTGACGGCTCAGAAGCCGGCCAGACGCCGGATCTGGTGTGTTATTGCTGCTGCGGTGAAGAATATAGCGACACCTATCAAAGTATACCATGGATACGCGATATTTCCCAAAAATATGATGGCAACCATGGATGAGACACACACCACCAGGGCAACGGTGGCGCTGGTCCGGTCAATCGTGGTGTAGCGGCCGGTCAGGAAAGCCCCGAGCAGACCGCCATAGGTGAACCCGGCAATGGCCAGGCCGAGTTCGATCACCGGATTGTCCGTGCTGGTGAACGAGATGGCAAACAGGATGAAGACAAAGGTCCACATCAGAGTGAATCCCCGTGAGATCATCATGGAGTTGGGCGATTCGGACAGCTTCGGGAATACATCGAAGAGGGTGGATGAGGACAGTGCCGAGAGCGAACTGCTCAGCGTGCTCATGGCGGCGGCAAAGAGCCCGGCAATGAGCAAACCGGCGATGCCGACCGGGATTTCCTCATTGATGAACTTGAGGAGCACCTCGTCGGCCTGCGTCAGGTTCAGCTCGGCGATGGACAGGCCGTTGTAGTAACCGTAGATCGCCATACCGACAAACAGGAAAAGCACAAACTGGATCAGCACGAGGAAACCACTGGTGATAATGGCCGTCTGGGCCTTGCGGAGCTCACCGCAGGCCATCAGGCGCTGGACCATCAGATGGTCGACACCGTGGGATGCCATTGACAGGAACATGCCCCCAAGGACGGCCCCGATGATGTTGTAGGGTTCGGTGAAGACCATGGAGAGCGACTCGGGCCATACGATGACGCTGAGCTTGCCGGCATCCGCCAGCATCGGCATGAGCGGATCCACAATGTGCGTTCCGGCAAACCAGATCACGAACGCACCGCCGAATGTGTAGACGGCCAGTTGCAGCACGTCGATCCAGATCACGGATTTCAACCCGCCGTAGTAGGTGTAGGCCAGGGTCAGCGCTGCGATGATGGATATGGACACGGGATAGTCCAGCCCGGTGATCACCTTGATGGGAATGGCCGCCGCAAACAGGCGCACACCGTCCGCCAGAAGGCGCGTCACCAGGAAGACAATCGAGATCATTCGCTGGAAATTGGGACCAAACCGCTCTTTAAAAAATGTGTAGGCCGTTTTTTGTTCCCCCTTGAAATAGGATGGAAGGATCAGCCAGGCCACCACAACCCGTCCGAGCATGTATCCGAATACGATCTGAAGGAAGACGAAACTGCCCAGATAGGCCACGGCCGGTATGGAGATCACCGTCAGCATGCTGGTCTCCGTCGCCACTACCGACAGTGAAACGGCCCACCAGGGAACCTTGCCGTCAGTCTTGAAATAGGATGTGGAGTCGGTTGGACGTCCACCCGCCTTGATACCGATGACTACACAAAGGAGCAAATAGAGAATGATAACCAGAAGGTCAATCAGCGTAAGTCCCATGAAATAATAAATGGTTGCGTGGGAAAGAGGAGGGACCGGATTTCAGGGGTCGTTCCGGCCGTTTTGTCACTAAGCTATTTCGGATGCCAGGGAGATGCCTTCGGCCGTATCAGAGGCAATGGTGAAGACATTGTTGAGCTGGGAGATTTCAAGAAGTTTGCGGATACGGTCCGGCACGTTGCAGAGCACAAGATTGCGGTCCAGGTCGCGGTACAGACGCTGAGCCAGAAGGAGTGCTCCCAGCCCGCTGGAATCGGCGAACGTGACGGCGCCCAGATCCAGGATCAGATGACCGGTGTCACGCGTGTTGGCGAGTACGATGAACTGGCTTTTAAGCTCGGGAGCTACTTTGCTGTCGAGCCGCTCCGACTTGAGTGTCATGACGGAGTAGTCGTCTTCGGTCTGAATTTCAAATTTCATCTGTTCAAATCAATTATGGATTTACAAGGTCAGAATGAATTCACATGACAGGATTTGATCATGCTCCTGTGAGTCGTTGGTTGCCGTCATGGACATTTCATCTGTTTGTTTCAAATTTGTATTAATGGTCGGATGGGGGCGTCCGGGCGGAGCAAGAGTAAAATAACAAATCCGGTCACTTAATCATCTCAAAAAAATCATTTTCGGTGATGATGGTGAGCCCGAGTTTTTTTGCTTTTTCCAGTTTGCTTCCGGCCTCGTCACCGGCAAGCACAAAATCGGTTTTTTTGCTGACAGAGGAAGTGACCTTTCCGCCGTGATTTTCGATATGGGCCTGCGCTTCGCTGCGTTTCAGGGTGGGCAGGGTTCCCGTCAGCACAAACGTTTTGCCCGAGAACCTGTCGGAAGCCGTCTCCGGCAGTTCCGATTCAAAGGTGAGTCCGAGCTCCCGGAGCTGCCGGATCATGTCCAGGTTGTCCGGCTGGTCCAGAAACGAACGGACGGAGCCGGCGATGCGCGGACCGATCGAATCGATGGCGCAGAGTTCCTCTTCGGTTGCGTCCGTCAGCGCATCGATGCTGGGAAAAGCACGGGCAAGGTCCCGCGCTACCGTTATGCCTACAAACCGTATCCCCAATGCATAAAGAACTTTTTCAAAGGGTTTTTCCCTGCTTTTACCTATGGATGCAATGAGATTCGCCGCACTCTTTTCCCCCATCCGCTCCAGCGGGATCAGATCATCGGCGTCAAGGCGGTAAAGATCGGGGAAGGCAGTGACGAGCTGCTCCGTCACCAGCTGATCCACAACCGCCTCGCCCATGCCGTCGATATCCATGGCATCGCGTGAGGCAAAATGTTCCAGGCGGCTGCGGACCTGCGGGGGACATTGGTTGTTGGTGCAGCGCCAGGCAACTTCTTCGGGAAGTTTGACGAGCTTGGAGCTGCAGGCGGGACACGCTTCCGGCATTCCGAAAGACCCGCCGCGCTCCCCATCCTCCTGAAGCACGACACTGACCACCTGCGGTATGATGTCCCCCGCTTTTTCGACCACGATCCGGTCACCGACCCGGATATCCTTTCTCTGGATTTCCTCTTCGTTGTGGAGTGTTGCCCGCTTGACGGTGGTTCCCGCAAGGAGGACCGGGTCAAGCTCCGCGACCGGCGTGATGGTCCCGAGCCGGCCGACCTGCAGGGTGATACCATGGATCCGGGTCACGGCTCGCTCTGCCTCGAACTTGTAGGCGATGGCCCATCGCGGTGCTTTGGCAGTCTGTCCGAGGATGTCCCGATAGCGCTCCTCGTTCACCTTGACCACCACGCCGTCCGTTTCATAGGGCAGATTTTTGCGCAGCCGGCCCCATTTTTCGATGATATCATGCACATCTTCAATGCCGGGACACAAGCTGCGATGTTCACAAACACGGAATCCCAGTTTCTCCAGAAGATCCAGCTTCTCCTTCTGTGTCCGCTCCCCGTCGCCATCCTCCAGCAGCAGGTCATAGGCGAACATGCGGATGGGACGTCGTGAGACGATGGACGGATCCTGAAGTTTGAGTGTGCCGGCCGTGGCATTGCGGGGATTGGCAAAGACCGTTTCCCCGTTTTCCTCGCGCGCACTGTTCATTTTGGCAAATGCGGCAAGCTCCATATAGGCCTCTCCCCGGACCTCCAGCAGGTCAGCAGGCCTGCCGGATAGTGTGAGGGGAACATCCTGGATGGTCCGGATATTCGCGGTGATATCGTCACCCTGGGACCCATCGCCGCGGGTGGCGCCGAGCACCAGGCGACCTTTCTCGTACCGGAGCCGGATGGCCATGCCGTCGTATTTCAGTTCGGCCATGTAGCTGTAGCTTTTGTGGCCCAGCAGATTTCGGACGCGACGGTCGAAATCATCCAGTTCCCCGCGGCTGTACGTGTTCGAAAGACTCAGCATGGGCACGGGGTGTGTGACCGTGGGGAACTCCCTGGTCGGTTGGCCGCCGATGCGCCCCGTTGGTGAATCGGGTGAAAAAAGGCTGTGCTCTTCCTCCAGTTGGCGCAACTCTTCCAGCAACAGGTCATATTCACGGTCTGACATCAGCGGGGAGGCATCCTGATAATAGGCATCGTTGGCTTTGTTGAGGAGCGTCCGCAGTTCACGGACGCGCTCGCTGGCCTGGGCGTGATTCATGTCTCTTAAAATCCGGGTCAGGGTGAGAATCTGGGCCGGTCAACGATCGAGCGGGGCGGATCCATATCCGTGAAGGGGTCGCTTGCCGCAAAGTCGAACGTGTCGTTATCCATGAGCAGGTCGCGCGTTATCCGGACCCTGGACCCATCTGCTTGGAAAGGGGTAAGGTCGTCGATGACATGGCCGTTGAACAGGAGCACCATCCGGGCCAGACTTCCCTGAAAGATGATCTCCTCGAGAAAATCGAAACGCATGGCCTGGTGTTGTTCCACCCAGTAGGGACGGGGCGGGCTGTCCTGCAGGTCGGTGCCGGCAAAGATATCGGCCTGGACCCGGACCGGTTCCAGATTACCATGCAGGGCATAGGCGTAGATAAAAAGTGTGTCGCCAGTTGATGCGGATGCCGCGATCTGAGCAACGATCTCTTGCCGGGTGGGCGGTGGCGGTGGGGTCGGAACATCCTCAACGGACTCCGGTTCCGCGGCTGCCGTGATATCCTGTGGCGCCGGATCCGTTGCGACAGGGGCATCATCGGAAGCGCGTGATTCGGGGACGGCGTCAGCATCCCCCGGAGTTGTTGTACCGTCCGGGGTCCATGTTTCCACGGCAGGGGGTGCTCCGGGATCCGTTTCTCCGGCACGCCAGTACCAGGTAATGGCGGCCAGTGCCAGTGCCAGTGCAAGAAGCGTTGCCAGGATTACCCATAAAAGGCGGTTTCGCTGCGGACGATATACCGCTTCCTTGACCTTGGCCGCCCAGTCAACCCCTTCCACACTGGGTGTATCCGGCATTTTTACGGGCGCTGGTGGCTCCTCACCCCTGGCTTCGGCAGCGGAGAAACCGGTTGTTGAAGTTGTCCGGACTTTTTTGATGTTCTCATCCTCCCAGTCAACGTCCGCAATTGTTTTTTCCTGGGATTCCGGAGTGATGATCTTGCTTTTGTGAGGCCCTGGTCTCTCTTCTGTATCCGTTTCCTTGCTTTCCTTACTTCGCTTGCTTCCTTTGACACCCTTATCCTGTCCCTTGCTTTCGCTGGAGTCCCTTGCTCCGGCATCTTCCTTCCCGGCGGACCCCTTCGGTTCTGCTTCGGGATCAACGGTGCCCGGAGCCATCTGTTCCGGCAGGTACTTGACCAGGAGCCCCTGGTTGTACAAACCCGCGTCATATTCATCGAGTGCCAGGGATATATCGTCAATGCTGATACCGAGGGCTTTCGCATAGGTGCGGAAATAACTGCGCATGTATGTCTTGTTGCGTATTTTTCCGGTCAGTATGGATCCATCCTCGATGGACTCGATGGTTTCCATCGGAATGCGGCACTTGTAGTAGACGTCCTGTTTGCTCAGCCGCAAGTTCTTTCGGATACGTACCAGATCTTCGTATATGTGAGACATAGGAGAGCACCTGCAAAATGGAGGTCGAATGAAATTTGCACAAAGGTAGTAAATTATAACGTTCAATCCCGTAATTAACCAATTTTTTTGAAAACACTCCTGCATGATCACCATTTTGTGCTTTCTATCCTCCTTCCGTGACCCAGGCCTGTAAGGATTGAACGGCATCCGGGTCATGATGGTAAACGTCTGTCGTCATGAAAACCGGAAACAAATAGATAAGTCATGCTGAAACTGATGCTCAAGGCAGGCAAAGATATATTTGATCTGCTGTATCCGGTGTCGTGCCTGGTCTGCGGAGACCGGCTTGTTGACCAGCGGCATCTGTGCTCCTTCTGCCTGCGACACGCCTTCGTCCCGACCAATGAGGATGGAAGGGAATCATCCGAGGGAATGGTGCTGCCAGAATGGGTCACAATGCAGGAGTCCCTTTGGGAATTTGACAAGGGGGGATTCCTGCAGGATGTGCTCCATCACGTGAAATACAGCGGATTGGCGGATCTGGGAATCGCTCTCGGCAAAGAATTGGGATACAAGCTGCTGAACAACCGATTTTTCCCTGTTACCGATGAAGTAGTCCTGCTTCCTGTGCCACTGCATCCGATCCGGCAAAGGAAAAGGGGATACAATCAGTCGGAACTGCTCGCCGGAGGGATTGCCGTTGTGACCGGTGCACGGGTCGCACCGGAGCGGGCTGTGCGGCGCATCAGGAATACCCGCACCCAGACAGGACTGAATGCATCCTCCCGAAAGGAAAACCTGTCAGGAGCCTTCGAGCTGGTGGATGCCGGGCCGTTTCGCGGACGGGATGTGCTCGTGGTCGATGATGTCATCACAACCGGGGCCACGGTCTTTGAACTGGCGGGCCTGGTGCGCGAACTCTGTTGCAGCATCGGGGTTGCCACCATTGCCAGGGCCTGAATGCAGATCCAATGAGATGTGTTTGGGTTTGTCGTTTAATCAGGATAACAATAAATTGCAGATTGGTTCAATTCCTGAAAAAAAGCGGATGTGATCGATTATTTCCATGAGTTTATCCCGGCAGCCAGACAGTCATTTCATTGAAACACCCCGTGGCGTCTTCAGTTCAGCAGGCAACTGGTTTCACATGACCACTCCGGCCCTGGAGAAGTATGCCCCCGGACTGCTTGAAACTCATTCTCTTGAGAAACTGATCAAGCAAGCCGAGGTATGGATCCGGAGCGCCGACAATATCGGGATTATTCTGTTCATGCTGATGCTGTACTCCTGGGGCCTGTTTCCGGCCCTTATCCTCACGCTGTTTTTTGTACCTCTGTGGCATATCAGCAAGAGCAGCGTCGTAAGTATTCCGCTTACAAAACTGCTTACGGTCATCGACAAGGAGATCGTGGTCGTCATCATCGCGATGATCGTTCTGAGCTGGATGGGGATCACTGAGGAGTACCTGTCCGTGTTCCTGGGTATCGCGGTTTTCTGCGTCCTCAAATTCGGTTGGTTCCGGTTTGCTGTTGAATGGATTTTCGGAAAATTGCTCAAGGGAACGCTGCTGCTCAATGACAGGGTATTAAAGATGATCATCCTGAAATATGCCATCAGGGAAGACATCCCGGTCAAAGAAGTCGATGACATGGAGAAGGAGATCCTTACCCTGATCGGTAAACAACAGGAAGTCGTCAGAAAGTATAGAAAGAGGAAATAATCAGATGAGCGAAGAAGTGCGGCGGATGTTCGCGTCCATATCCGGGCGTTACGACCTGCTGAATACGATTTTATCTCTTGGAGTGCACCACAGGTGGCGGAAGAGAACCGTCAAAATGACCGGGGCTGCGGAGGGCATGAGTGTGCTGGATTGCGCCACCGGGACCGGCGATCTTGCCATTGCCTACAAAAAGGCGGTAGGGTCAACAGGCGTGGTGGTCGGTACCGACTTTTGTGCGGAGATGCTGGAACCCGCCCCTGAAAAATCCAGGAAGGAGGGGCTCAGGATCGTTTGGGAGGTTGCCGATGCCATGGATCTTCCATACGATGATGAACGATTCGATATCAGCAGCATCGCGTTCGGGATCCGCAATGTTGACGACCCTGTCACAGCGCTGTCGGAGATGGCGAGGGTGGTCAAGCCAAACGGGAAGGTCGTCGTGCTGGAGTTCGGCCAGCCCTACGGCCTGATGAAGTATCCGTTCCGGTGGCACAGCAAATATGTCATACCGTTTCTGGGAGGACTGATAAGTGGTAACAGTGATGCGTATCAGTATCTGCCCGAAACCAGCGCCGCTTTTCCGGCAGGTGACCGTTTTCTGTCGTTGATGAAAAAGACAGGTCGGTTTAAATCATTTGAAAGCAAGTCTTTAATGCAGGGTATTGCTTATATTTACGTCGGTGTTGTCCTCTAGACGAATCTCCTGCCTGCGAGACCGCTGGTATTGATGGCGGGGCGGTCCGCTGATGCCAGTGCTGACATCGGGACTGCAGCATTGGTTCCTTTGGACAACTTCTGTATTTTGACATTCTGTATCCAAAAATAATCGATTGTCATGCATATCAACGAAATAAAATCTTTGCTGCCTCACAGGTATCCGTTCCTGATGGTCGACCGGGTCCTGGAAATCGGGGATAAGCATATTGTTGCCATTAAAAACGTCTCCGTCAACGAGGAGTTCTTCAACGGCCATTTCCCGTCGGCTCCCGTAATGCCCGGTGTCCTCCAGGTGGAAGCACTTGCCCAGGCCGGATGCCTGCTGACGCTCAAGAACCGTATCGAAAAACCGGATGAGGTAATCATTGTCTTCTCTGCCATCAAGAATGCCCGGTTCCGGCGGCCGGTCGTGCCCGGTGACCAGCTGCTCCTGGAAGTGGAACTGGTGAGTGAAAGACGCAACTTCCTCACCATGAACGGCAAGGCCACTGTCGACGGGGATCTGGCATGTGAAATTGAGGCAACGGCGGCAATCGTTCCCAGAGACAAACTATGAGCACACAATCACAGGAAACTCCGGCACGGATAACCACACGGACGGTCGTTGACATGAAAGGGCGTGGTGAGAAGATCACCATGCTCACTGCTTATGACTATACCATGGCCCGCATTGTGGACGAGGCCGGGATCGACATCATCCTGGTCGGGGATTCGGCCAGTAATGTGATGGCCGGACACCAGACCACTTTGCCGATCACGCTGGAACAGATGATCTACCACACCGAATGCGTGGTCCGTGCCGCCGAGCGGTCGCTGATTGTCGCCGATCTGCCGTTCATGAGCTATCAGGTCACCGATACCGGGGCCCTAAAGAGTGCCGGACGGATGATGAAAGAGGCCGGTGCCCATGCCGTCAAACTGGAGGGAGGCGCCGTTGTGGTCCCCGCCATCCGGAAAATTGTGGATGCGGGTATTCCCGTGATGGGGCACCTCGGGCTCACACCGCAGAGTATCTACAAGTTCGGCACCTACAAGGTGCGCGCCACCGAAAGCCGGGAAGCGGATCAGCTGCTCCAGGATGCCCGCAGCCTTCAGGAAGCCGGCTGTTTTTCCATCGTCCTGGAGAAAATCCCGGCATCTCTCGCCGGGCAGGTCACGGCATCCCTGGACATACCCACGATAGGGATCGGCGCCGGCCAGGGCTGTGACGGCCAGGTACTGGTGACACATGACATGCTCGGACTCAACAAGGATTTCAGTCCGCGTTTCATCCGCAGATATGCCGACCTGCACACGGTGATGACAGATGCCATCCATTCATATCAATCCGACGTGAAAAAGGGCCTGTTTCCGGACAAAAGCGAGCAGTATGGATAATTTTTAAGCAGAGGGCACGCGGTTTTCGATGGAATACCGTTATCATTTCCATTTATCGTCACATATTATAGTCATATACGATTTTATTGAAAGAGAAGATGAGAAACAGTGAATACGACGAAAACAGGATGATCCTGGTCTGCAATGACGACGGGATTTTTTCACCGGGAATCCGGGCGCTCGCTGAAGTTGCCAAGGAGTTCGGACAGATCACCATCATTGCGCCGGACCGCCAGCAGAGTGCCGTCGGTCATTCGATCACGGTCTCGGATCCGTTGCGCGTGACTCCCTTCCAGATCAACTCTAAAATGGAAGGACAGGCCGTCAACGGAACCCCGGCCGACTGCATCAAGCTTGGACACGACAAACTGATGAAGCGCAAGCCCGATCTGGTCCTCAGCGGCATCAACCACGGCTCCAACGCCGGCATCAACATAATCTATTCCGGCACCGTAAGCGCGGCCACGGAAGCCACCATCCTTGGTTACCCCGCCATTGCTGTAAGCTGCACCGAATTCAGCGAGTCTGCCGACCTGATCGGTGCCCAGGATGCGACCCGAAGGGCAATCCGATATGCGCTCAGGAACGGGTTGCCCGCAGGGATCACCCTGAATGTCAACGCACCGGCCGGCCCCCTTAAGGGAATGAAATGGGCGCGTCAGGCAAACAGCCGATACGTTGAGGAGTTTGAAGGCAGGATCGATCCCCACAACAAACCCTATTTCTGGATAACGGGCCGGCTTGAGATCCTGGACGAGGGGGAAGACCTGGATCTGAATGTGCTGAAGAAAGGCTACGCCACGATCACACCTATCCAGTATGACCTGACAGCGCATGAGTTCTACCGGAACCAGGCCGGCGATCTGGAAGATTGAACGTCGTCCGGCTGGCCTCGGTACGCAGCTCCAGGGTGCGTATGATCTTGTTGTTGAACAGGATCAGCACCTGCATCTCCCTTTCCGGAACGTTCACATAACCCACGGTCTGAACCCGGTAATTGCGGAGAGTCTGGTTCAGTTCGGCATGCAGGTGCGTCTGTGATACACCGGCCGGCAGAGAGATCACGTACCTTTTCCGGGTAAATCCGTCCGTAACCGGATACTCAAACGTACGTATGCGCTCCTGTCCGATGCGGAATCGGCTCAATTCCGATGTGATCAGCGAGTCCGCCTGGGCAAAACTCTGAAGCGAGGTGCGCCGTTCGCCGGGATGGAAGAGAAGCAGCAGGAACACGGCCACGCAAGATGAGACGAGCAATACGAAAAGTATCTGTTTCCTGAGCAGCAGTGGGATTTCCGGGTAGTTCATGCCGGCTCAGAAAGACGGTTGTGGTGCAAATATGTGATGCAGCACGCTGCGTGAGACGTCGTATTTTGTCCCTTCATAGTGCACCTCAGAGTGTGCCCCTACCAGCACCACCTGATTCGTGTCAAAGGCAAAGCCCGATCCCTCGGTTGACAGATCGTTTGCCACGATCCAGTCAGCACCTTTACGGATGCGCTTCTCCCTTGCCTGCTGCAGGAGTTTGCTTGTCTCCATGGCAAATCCGATGAGCACCTGTCCGTTTTTACGGTGTTCCCCAAGCCATTTGAGGATGTCCGGAGTGCGTTCGAGCGCAACGTTCAGCTCCGCCTCCGCCTTTTTCACCTTTTGTGAATGTGTCTGGACGGGCCTGAAATCGGAAACGGCCGCCGTCATGATGATGATATCACACCCGGCGTGGGTCTTGACCTGTTTGAACAGATCCTCCGTGGTCGTGAATGCCAGCTTCCGGATCGATGGCGAGAGCGCCGTGGTGCTCACCGCATCCGAATGCAGAAGGGTGACCTTTGCTCCGTGTGCCGCCGCCGCCGCCGCCATGGCCATGCCCATCTTTCCCGTGGAAGGGTTGGACAGGAACCGGACCGGATCCAAAAATTCTCTGGTAGGTCCGCAGGTCACCAGTACGGATTTGCCGGTCAGTACCTCCCTGAGCGTGGGGGCGACCTTTTCCTCGGATGTCCGCCTGGACGGCGCCACTTCCAGGATCTGGATCATCCGGTCGATGATGACGTCATTGTCCGGCAGCCGGCCAACGCCTTCCATACCGCTGGCAAGGTAGCCGTGATCGGGTGTCAGCAGGTGATAGCCCAGCTCTTCGGCCTTGTTCAGATTGTATCTGGTGGACGGGGCCCGGTACATTTCACCGTCCATGGTCGGACAGATCAGGATCGGGCAACGGGCGGCAAGAACGGTGGTCGTGAGCATCGAATCGGAAAAACCGTGCACGATTTTGGCCAGGCTGTTGGCCGTACACGGGGCAATCACGATCAGGTCCGCCCACTCCGCCCAATGGATGTGCTGCGTCCAGTTGGCACTGATCCCGCTGGGGTTCTCGGGAAAGATGTGGACGGGTACGTCGTGACGGGTCAGGGCGGCGAACGTGTTGCCGGACACAAACCGGGTCGCTGCCTCGGTCATCGTGACGCGCACCTCGGCACCGGCCTCCTGCAACTGACGCACCAGATAGACCGCTTTATAGGCGGCAATGCCACCGGTCACACCGATGACGATATGTTTGCCGCGCATCATGATGCTCAGTCGTTGGATTCTTCGTTCTCGATGCCGCGGTAGTAGATTTTGTCATCCATCAGCTCCTTGACGGATCGCTGGGTGGGATGGGACCGGGCCTCGTACTCCTTGGTGATGCGCTCCTGCTCTTCGTTGAAGGTGTACTCTTCCTCATCCTCAAAACCTTCGAAGTACTTGAGCTTCTCATCAAGCTCCATTTTCTCCTGGGCGGCAATCTGTCGGGCCCGCTTTGAGAGTATTACGATGCTTTCATACACATTGCCTGTGATGCCCTGAATTTTTTCAAGGTCAAGTGACTTGACTGCCATAAAATCGATCTCAGTGAGTGGTGGTTTCGTTCATGAAAGAAGTGACCAGGTCGCGGAGTTCACCGTAACAGCGTTCCAGGTCGTCGTTGACGATCACGTGATCGAAACGGTCCGCATAACCTAACTCCATGCGGGCGCGTTCCAACCGCAGCTGCAGCGATTCGGCATTTTCGGTTCCCCGGTTAGTGAGCCGCTCCACAAGGGCGGCATCCGAGGGCGGCCTGATAAATACGGCCAGTGCCTCATCTCCATACTGCGATTTGACGTTCAACGCTCCTTTCACTTCAATGTCAAACAGAACAAAATAGCCTTTTTCCAGCTCTTTTTCAACTTCGGAAATCAGCGAACCGTAGCGTTTTCCCCCGTAAAACTCCTCCCATTCCAGAAATTCGCTGCGCTCTATCGCCTGCTGGAACTGTTCCGGGGTAAGAAAAAAGTAGTCCTTTCCGTGCTCCTCATGCGATCTGGGGGGACGGGTCGTGGCCGACACCGAAAACCGCATATCAGGGAATTCGTCCATCAGGCGCCGGGCCATTGTGGTTTTCCCCGCACCGCTCGGCGCAACCAGTATGATGATCTTTCCTCTGTTCCGGATAGCGGTCATAACGGCTCAGGCAATGTTCTGGATCTGTTCCCTGATGTTCTCAATGATCTCCTTCATGCCGACTACGGTCCGGGATATGGCCGAGCTGTTGGCCTTGGATCCGATCGTGTTGACCTCACGGTGCATCTCCTGTAAAATGAAGTTGAGCTTTTTCCCCTGCAGCTCAGCGTCCCGAAGGCATTCGGCGAAGTAGGAGATGTGCGCATCCATCCGGACCAGCTCCTCTGAAATATCCAACCGGTCAGCCAGGATGGCAATCTCCTGTTCAATACGCTCATCGTCGACCCGGTTGTCTTCAAGCAACTGGGCCAGGCGCTCTGTCATGCGCTTGCGGGCATCCTGGATGCGCTCCTTCTCGCCCTCACGGACATCCACGCAATACCCGGCCAGCAGCTCCATGCGCTCTTCAAGATCAATTTGGAGCATGCGTCCCTCGCGGCGACGCATATCCAGCAATTCGCCGACCGCTTTCATCACGGCGCTCTCAACGGCCTCCTGCTGCTCCCGGAGCAGGTCCGGATCGTCTTCGGTCAGCTCAAACAGGTCTTCAAAAACAAGCAGGTGCTCCAGCCGCACCGGGTCGTTGATTCCGGCCGCCTCCCGGATCTTCTCCAGGGTCTTGATCCGCGTCATCAGGGCCTCCTTGCGGATGTGGACGGGCTCCTCCTCGCTGGTGTGATGATCCAGGTCCACCGTCAGCGAAATCTTGCCGCGCTTCACGTTTTTCTGGACTTTCTCCTTGAGCGGCTGTTCAAAAATGTGGAGCTGCGAAGGCATTTTCAGCGAAATCTCGCAGTAGCGGAAGTTCACGGAACGGATTTCCGCGGTTGCCCGGTAATGCTCCGTTGTGTGTTCTCCCCGGCCGTAGCCGGTCATGGATTCAAGCATGGCAGAAAGTTACGTTTTTTCGGTTTTTTTTAAGTTCTTTTCAGTCCCGGGTGGATGCGGTTTGCCCGCTGCACAACGCGATGCCGGCGCAGCGGATGCCGCGGTGGTGCCGTGTTGTGCTGCCGGCTCATCACGGTATCATGTCATTTTCGAACGGATGCCATCGGCCAGTTCCGCGGCCCTGCCGGCGCTGCGCGCCTCGGCATAGATCCGGATGATCGGCTCGGTATTGGATTTGCGCAGGTGGACCCAACCGTCCGGGAAATCGATTTTCACCCCGTCGATGGTGTTGATCTTTTCACCGGCATAAGCTTCCGTCACGGTTTTGAGGATGGTGTCCGCGTTCTGGTCCCCGATCGGTATCTTGGTCTTGGTAATGACATAGTCGGGCATCTCCGACCGGATCTGCGAGGCCGTCTTTCCCTGCTCGGCCATGTGCTGCAGCATGATGGCCACTCCCACCAGGGCGTCGCGGCCATAGTGCAGGTCAGGGTTGATCACCCCGCCGTTGCCCTCGCCGCCGATGACGGCGCCGACGCGCTGCATCTCCTTCACCACATTGATCTCACCGACAGCCGCACGGTGGCATTCCTGGCCATATTTTGCGGCAATGTCGTCAGTAACGCGCGATGACGACAGGTTGGTGGCTACGGGACCGGTCTTTTTCCCCAGCATGAAATCGAACGCAATGGCCTGCGTGTACTCTTCACCGAGCAATTTGCCATCCTCGCCTACAATCGACAAACGGTCCGCATCCGGATCGGTCACAAATCCGATGTCGCTGCCGGTGCTGCTGACCAGCTCGCAGATTTCCGTCAGATGCTCAGGCAACGGTTCCGGATCATGCGGGAAAAGTCCGTCCGGCACGCAGTGGAGCCTGGTGATTTCCTTGACGCCCAGCCGTTCCAGCAGTCTCGGCAGGGCATGGGAACCGGCCCCGTTGACGGAATCCACGGCCACCCGGAAACCGGCCCCTGCAATAAGGTCCCGGTCGATGTACGGCAGGGCCAGGATGGCATCGATATGCGTATCCAGCACGGTCTCATCGACCATGGACCGCCCGATGCCCTTGTAGTCACGGTACCGGATCCCGTGATTCCGGGCGATGCGGATCACCTCTTTGCCTTCGCCGGCATCCAGGAACTCACTGCGGGCGTTGAGCAGTTTGAGAGCATTCCACTCCGCAGGATTGTGGCTGGCGGAAATGATGATGCCGCCGGCTGCCTTGTGCTGCAGCACGCCCATGGCTACTGTGGGGGTGGGGACGATGCCCAGCCGGATCACATTGCACCCTGTTGCCTGTAGTGCGCCTGTTACGATGTGCTCGCACAACTCCCCCGTCACCCGGCTGTCCCGTCCGAGGACCACAGTCCCGCCATCGAGCCAGGTTCCGAAAGCCGATGCATAAAGTTCCAGGTTCTGAGGGGTGAGGTCGGTTCCGAAAATTCCCCGTATCCCTGATATGGAGACCATTAACGACATAGGATCATCTCACTGATTTTTTGTGGAAAAAGGGTTGCCGGATGATCACAGGCATCTCATCCAAACCGGCCGAAAAAGTACAGAATGCGTACCTGTACTTCAAGTATACAAATATCCTGATCAAAAAGGCGATCCTTGCCCGCACCGTGACGGTGTTTTCCCCCAGGGAGGAGATAATCACATAGTTCTTCGCAGAATATTCACACGATATCGCTAGGTTTAATGCACCTTGATATCAAGGTACGGATGACCGATCGGATCGGAGAGGACCCGGATCCGAAGCTTATATAGAAATGATATAAATAATACTTTCCGGACGGACCGGAAACGGAAAATATCGTTAAAAAACTATATATTAGCCCAATCATCATTCATAAAAATTACTGGCTCAACAAGTATTTACTCTATGTCCAAAGCAGCTACCTTCCTTAACTCACAAGTGGGCCGAAAGATAGCTACAGGAGTCACAGGCATTGGCCTGGTCCTGTTCATCATCGTCCACCTGCTCGGCAATCTCGCCTACTTCGCGGGAGAAGAAGCCATCAACACCTACTCGTACACGTTGCACCAGCTCGGGCCGCTTCTCTGGATCGTCCGCCTGGGGCTCCTGGCTTTTTTCCTGTACCACGCCTGGCTGGGGATTTCCATCTGGCTGGAGCGCCGCAAGGCCCGTCCGGAGCAATATGAGGTCTATGCCACACGGGGCGGCGCCAGTCGCCAGAGCTGGAGTTCCAGCTCCATGATCCTGACCGGGATACTGCTCCTCATCTTTGTGGTCACCCACCTCTACACCTTCGCTTTCCATGATTTCAGCAAGGTCGTTTATGGCGGCGTGGAAATGTATAATGTGCACGCCCGGCTGAGCGAGGTGTTTGCACAGCCGCTTTACACCATCTACTACGTGGTGATCATGGTGCTCCTTGGCATGCACCTGCGTCACGGGGTCTGGAGCGCCTTTCAGTCACTGGGCTGGATGTCCAGAAAGACCAACCCGATCATCTACTCGATCGCCTTTGTGC
>SKWQ01000058.1 GCA_007128855.1 Balneolales bacterium | reverse complement strand
GGGCGCGGGGCTATGTCAGACGATGTTCACTTCCGGTTCAAGCGTGACGCCAAACCGGTCCCGGACTTCCTGCCGGATGCTTTTCGCCAGACCGATCAGTTCCCTGCCCGTGGCCTTGCCATGGTTGACCAGGATGAGGGCATGGCGTTCGTGCACGCCCGCATCCCCCAGACGCTTTCCCTTGAAGCCGCACTGGTCGATCAGCCAGGCCGCCGGGACCTTGATCTGGCTTCCGGCAGGAAAGGAGGGGATTTCCGGATGTGACTCGCGCAATTTTTGGAATTGATCCTGTGAGACGACCGGATTCTTGAAGAAGCTGCCCGCGTTGCCGGTCACAGCGGGATCGGGCAGTTTGGAAGAGCGTATTTTCCTGACGGCCAGGCCGATATCCTGAATGCCCGGGTCGGTGATCCCGTCAGCGGCAAGGACCTCTTTCAGGTTGCCATATTCCAGATGCAGCCGGTGCTGTTTGCTCAGTCTCAGGGTGACGGCCGTGATGAGGCATTTCCCCCTGAGCTCCCGTTTGAAAATGCTGTCACGGTAACCGAACCGGCACATTTCCCGGTCGAAGATTTTTGTGTCACCGGTTGTCAGGTCAACGGCATCCAGCGACACAAAAACCGACTCCAGTTCCACCCCGTAGGCACCGATGTTCTGGATGGGGGCGGCACCGGTCTCGCCCGGGATCATCGAGAGGTTTTCGAGTCCGCCCCAACCCCGTTCCACCGAATGGCGAACCAGATCATCCCAAACTACGCCGGCCCCGACGCGCAGCACCACTTCACGGTCATTTTCGTTGATCACCGAAATTCCGGGTATGCGTGTTTTGATGATTAGACCGGGATAATCCTGCATGAAAAGGGTGTTGCTGCCGCCGCCCAGGATGTAGCGTGGCTGGTCATGGAATATGGCGGTGTCCATGAGCCGGACCATATCCGACTGCTCAAAAATATCCGCCCAGTACGCGGCTTTGGCATCTATCTGAAAAGAATTGTGCGATTTCAGGGAAACCCCTGTCCGGATCTGTTTATGGGACGGTTGGCTCACGTGTGAAAACCGGTAGATGGAGGGTTGGAAATGTTGGGAAATGTAAGGAATGCCATAACTAAATACCGCCGGAATCGTATTATATATAGATGCATGATAGCATTTTGCGGAAGATTTATCGCTGATTTTTTGTAATGACCGGAAGTTGGGGCGCCCGAGGGGACAGCGGGTGCGGCTACCTGCAGGGAGCTGATAAAGGTCATGCCGAGCAGGGCGGGTCCTCCGGTGAGCCGTTGCATTGGCTCGTGGGTACCGAAGTGATAGTCCGGCAGCGACCGGACATCCAACGTCTGCTCAACATGTAAAAGGAGTCTGGTCATGAAAAAGACGACGAGGAGTCCCGGCGCCGATCTCCGAAAGTATTACTTCATCAATCTGCAAACGGGATTCATCATTACACTTGTGCTCATGAACATCCTTTTCCGGGTCCATTTTAACGTGGGTTCGGAATTTGCGATCACCAAGGTGGAGCAGGAGGTCATCAGTATGGAAGAGATTGCGCGGACGGAGCAGGTCCATCGGCCTCCCCCGCCCCCGCGTCCACCCGCCCCGCGCGCCGTGCCAAATGAAGAGATGATTGAGGATGCCTACTTTGACCTGAGCACCGATTTTGATCTGGATATGGCCCTGGACATCACGTCACCGCCACCGGCAATGCCGGACGAAGAGCTTGAGGTTATTGATGAACTGGAAATCTTTACCATCGTGGAGGAAATGCCGGTGCTCCTGGGAGGGGTAAATGCGATTTACGAGTATCTCCGTTATCCGGAGATTGCCCGAAGGGCGGGCATTGAAGGACGGGTGATCGTTCAGTTCATCATTGACCAGGAGGGCAATGTGGTCGATCCGGTCGTGGTCCGGGGTATTGGTGGCGGCTGCGATGAGGAGGCTTTGGAGGCCGTGACCCACCTGAAATTTTCACCCGGGCGTCAGCGCGGTCGTCCGGTCAAGGTGCGCTACTCCCTGCCGATCATTTTTCGCCTGGCGAGTTGAGGTTTCCGAAGCCATTCCTGAGGATTTGTTTTGATACCGACAATCGTTGGGACTGGTCGGTACTCAATAAAAAAAAGGGCGGCGAAATCAATCGCCGCCCTTTTGCTTTGGGGGTAATAACCAGAATTTTACATCCTCTGGCAGGATCGGGGTAACCTAGAAGCGCTCAGGCTCCATTCCCCACTTGCTGGGGGAACGCCAGAGACTGGAGCGCAGAAGCTCACGCATGAAAAGGAACTCCTTCGGAAGCCGGTCGTACAGTTTGGAGAACAGCTCCTCGTGTCCGAGTACTTCTTCTTTCCATACTTCGCGGTCAATCGACATCAGGTCGTGGAACTCTTCTTCAGTGAAGTTTTCGAGTCCGCGCCAGTCGAGGTCCTTGTGGCGAGGCATCCATCCAAGCGGGCTCTCGAGAGCGAAGGCCTCACCGCGGACACGGCCGACGATCCACTTCAGCACGCGCATGTTGTCACCAAAGCCCGGCCAGATGAACTTGCCGTTTTCGTCCGTCCGGAACCAGTTTACACCGAAGATCCGTGGCGGGTTGGGCAGCTCACGGCCGATCTGCAACCAGTGGTTGAAGTAGTCGGCGGCATGGTATCCAAGGAAGGGCAGCATCGCGAACGGGTCGCGGCGAACCTTGCCGAGGGTACCGGCGGCAGCGGCGGTCATTTCAGACCCCATGGTGGCAGCCATGTAGACACCGAAGTTCCAGTTGACCGATTGGTATACCAGGGGTACCGCGGTACTGCGGCGACCACCGAAGATGAAGGCCTTGATCGGCACGCCGGCGGGATCTTCCCACTGCGGGTCGATTGAGGGGCATTGGGCAGCAGGGGCCGTGAAACGGGCGTTCGGATGTGCTGCCGGCTTGCCGGAATTGGGATCATATTTCTCTCCCCGCCAGGTGGTCAGGTTAGCAGGAGCTTCCTTGGTCATGCCTTCCCACCATACGTCACCATCCTCGGTGAGGGCACAGTTGGTGAAAATGGAGTTTTCACTGATGGAAGCCATGGCGTTGGGATTCGACTTGTCGTTGGTTCCCGGCGCCACACCGAACCAGCCGGCTTCAGGGTTGATCGCCCGAAGCTGTCCATCTTTGTCCTTTTTGATCCATGCAATGTCGTCTCCGATGGTGCTGACTTTCCAGCCTTCCATCTCTTTCGGCGGAATGAGCATGGCGAAGTTGGTCTTGCCACATGCGCTCGGGAAAGCGGCCGCAACGTAGGTTTTCTCTTTTTTGGGGGATTCCACGCCGAGGATCAGCATGTGCTCGGCCAGCCAGCCCTCGTCGCGGGCCATGGTCGAGGCGATCCGCAGGGCGAAGCACTTCTTGCCAAGCAGTGCGTTTCCGCCATACCCGCTTCCGAAAGACATGATGGAGCGCTCCTCAGGGAAATGGGAGATATATTTTTCTTTGTTGCAGGGCCAGGTAACATCTTTTTGTCCCTTCTCCAGCGGTGCGCCGACGGAGTGCAGACACTTCACATAGTCACCATCCTTGCCCAGGATGTCCATAACTTTCTTGCCGATCCGGGCCATGATGCGCATGTTCACCACCACATAGGCAGAGTCGGTGATCTCAACGCCGATCTGCGAGATCGGAGAGCCGATCGGACCCATGCTGAATGGGATGACGTACATGGTGCGGCCTTTCATGCATCCGTCGTACATCTTGTTCAGAATGCCTTTCATTTCGTCGGGGTCCATCCAGTTGTTGGTCGGACCTGCATCTGATTTCCGCTTGCTGCAGATATAGGTACGGTCTTCCACGCGTGCAACGTCAGAGGGATCTGAGAAAGCAGCATAGCATCCCGGACGTTTTTTTTCATTCAGTTTGATGAAGGTTCCGCCGTCAACGAGCAACTGACACAGGCGGTCATTCTCCTCCTTGCTTCCGTCAACCCATTCTACTTTGTCGGGCTTGGTGAGGGCGGCTGTTTTTTCCACCCATTCAATAAGTTCTTTATGTTTAACCCACTCAGGTTGTTTCATAAGATTACTCCAGTAATTAGAGGTTTTCAATATCGGCTTGATTTGCCATTTGTAAAGTCTGTTTCTTTGGATACCCGTCCCGGAAAGCCAGTCGCACTTCCCGCACTGCAAGTCAGGCAATAGCCGCACTGCAAAAGTAACCGAACAGATTTATTTTCAGGAATTTCTATTGCTGGATCGTCAATGTGCGATTCAGCTATCTATTTCAAAAACAATGATACACATTGAATTTGAATATTAAATTAAGAAACTGTTTTCCATTTTTATTTTTGATGATCACACTTCCGGGTCCGTGGTCTTCGGTATGTGAGCAAATGAATCAAAGGGGCAGGTAGACCTTGAATTCGGCGCCACTGTCTTCGGTGTTGCGCACTTTGATCTTTCCCCCGTGTTTCTGGATGATCTGCTGGGAGATTGAGAGGCCCAGCCCGAGTCCAAAGCTTGTGGTCTTGTGCTTCGTGGTAAAATTCGGTTTGAAAATCTCCTTAATGACGGAATCCGGTATTCCCGGTCCGTTGTCCTTGATGGAGACCCAGACATAGCGCTCATCGTGACCGCATGAAATGACCAGTTCCCCGCGGTCCTGCATGGCGTCACATGCATTTATGATGATGTTCGTCCATACCTGGTTCACCTCGCCGGTGATGATATCGATCGGCGGTATATCGGAGAAATTCAGTATGACGTCCACTTTCTTGAGCCGGTTTGACAGAAGCAGCAGCGTGTCGTTGAGCCCGTCGCGAAGGTCCGCTTTTTCGTATTTGCCCTTGTCCTGCCGGCTGTAGCTCTTAAGGCTGGACACGATCTCGCCGATTCGCTTGGTGCTGGATTGCAGGTTCCTGAGGAAATATCCGCTTTCGTAGAAGAGGATCATGCTCTCCAGCTCCGACCGGCGCAGGGCATGTGACTTGTTGCTTAATTGTTCCCGCACGAACTCAAGCGCTTCATCACTCATGGAGGTCACTTTTCTGAGCAGGCTGCGCGGCAGGTCGGGATAGGCCTTCTCCCACTCCTTCAGTTTTTCCCGCTGCTGGTCGGAATCACGAAGTACACGGCGCAGACCCAGGCGGAAAAACTTGTCATAGTGGCATTCCTGGTCCGGATCCGCCTTGTTGATGATTTCCGGGAGGTATTCCAGCAGGTTGTCCGATGCGCGGAGCATGGCCGCCGCCGGATTGTTGATTTCATGGGCAATACCAGCCACCAACTGTCCGAGCGTCGCCATTTTTTCCTGGCTGATGAGCCGGTGCTGGGTTTCTTCCAGCTGCTTGAGCGCCTCGCGGAGATGGTTCCTCTCGCGTTCCAGTGTGTCGTTGATGCTTTCCAGCTCCACATGGACCGAAACAACATGGTGGTAACGGTCGATGAGGTTACCGATGATGAGCTGCTGTGCCAGCAGGGCCACCTCACCCCGGCTGCGCTGCAGCTCCAGAAAATCCTTCTCCTTCATCTTGATGGCCTTGCACGGACTTGCAGCCACGGCAGTGGTCAGCACCGGTTCCCCGGTTACAAAGGAGATGAGTCCCACGAGTGCGCCCGGCCGAAGCCAGTCCACCGTGATATTCCGGCCGTTGGGTGTTTTCTTTGAAAGCTGGACCGTTCCTTCCAGCAGGATGTACACCGCTTCGTTGAAATCCCCTTCACTGAAAAACTGGTCGTCCTTGTCAAGCTCCTTCACTTCCACATCAAACGCCTTGGATGCCTGGAGGTACTTGGCGATCTGATTGGTGATGCGGGTGGGGTCCTGCAGCCAGTTTTTTGCGAAGTTCAGAATCATGGTCGGTGTCCCCGAAAAAGAAAATGGGTTTTCATTCAACAGAGCCCGGAACGGATTCCGGTATTAGGTGTCGCTTCCTTTACTCGTCACTGATGCTTCTGCGGGTCCGGATGGACTCCGAGATCCTTTCGGCATCCAGTGTGCTCATGTAGGGCAGGATGTTATCCTCTTCATCGATCACAAAATCGGTCAGCAGGCTTACCGAAACCTCGAGAAGATCCTCGCGGGTCCAGGGCTTGGGAATGTAATGGTGCAGGCGGGCCTCGTTCAGGGCCTTGACCGTGTCATCCAGGCCGGCCTGTCCGGTAAGCAGCACTTTCCGGGATGCAAAGGTCCGTTCGTCCTTGTGAAGCTCGATGAGCAGTTCCACCCCATTGTCTCCCGGAAGGATGTGGTCACAGAGGATCAGCCCGACCTTCTTGCCGTCGTCCAGCAGCTTTTCGATCACCTCGCGGGCTTCTTCGGCCGAATTGGCCGTTTCCACCGGAAATTGCTCCTCCAGTTTTTCCAGGTCCCGGACTACCGCATCCAGAACTTCCTGTTCATCTTCAATACAGAGAATGTAGATATCAGATCTTTCCATATGGCTCGGTTATGGTAATGCAGTTGTAGTTAATTGGTGACAAGTGGCCAGTAAAAAACGGCGTAGGCAAGGACGAGCATGACTCCGACCGCGCCGATGATGACTCCCACCTTGGCCATGTCCTTGGTGCGGATGATGCCGGTGGACATGGCAATGGCGTTTGGCGGGGTGGATATCGGCAGTGCCATGGCCAGGCTGCAGGCAACCGCAATGACGATGCCGGTAATGAGCAGGTTGAAGCTGTCTCCCATGACACCGGACGTGTGCAGGCTGATGACCAGGGGCATCAGGAGGGTGGCCGTAACGGTATTGGACAGGAAATTCGACATGGCGACGGCCACCAGTCCGAATGCCAGGATCAGGGTGATGTATCCCATGGCACCCCAGTCAAAACCGGAGATCATCCAGACGGCCAGGCCGGTCTTGTCCATACCGATCCCAAGCGAGATGCCGCCCGCCATGAGCCAGAGCACGTCCCAGGGAAGGTTGCGGATATCGTTTTTTGTGAGGATGCGTCCGGTAACCAGGGCAGCTACGGGAAGGAACGCGACCATGCTGCTGGGAATGCCGTGCTGGTTCTCCGTGACCCAAAGCAGGACCGTGGCGCCAAAGATGACATACAAACCGATGGCCTTGGGCGACAGGTTTATCTTGCCCTTCATGTCAAGGTTGAACTTATCCACGCTCGGCGGAAAGAAGGCCAGGAGCAGCCACCAGGCGAAGACCAGCATGACGATCACCAGCGGAAATGCCACGATGATCCAGTCCGTGAAGGAGATGGACTTGCCGTATTCGGTAAGCGCGGCAATGACGATGGCGTTTGGCGGGGTGCCGATGGGCGTGGCGATGCCGCCGATGTTGGCCGCTACGGGGATGGACAGCGCCAGGCCGAACTTGAATCGGTCGCCGGGTTCGAGCTGGGCTATGATGGGCAGGATCACGGTGACCATCATGGCCGCCGTTGCCGTGTTGCTCATGAACGCGGACAGGGCCGCGGTGACGAGCATGAGTCCGAGGATGATGAACCGGGGGCTCGACCCGAAAGGCGATAGCAGGTACCGGGTCAGGTTCTTGTCCAGGTTGTACTTGACGGATGCCTCGGCCAGCATGAATCCGCCAAGGAAGAGGATGATGATCGGATTGGCGAGAGTCCCGATGTAGTCGGTGTAGCTGTTGGGTCTGTAGTTGACGAGACGGTGGCCGGTATCCGTCACGATTGCCCGGTCGGAGGAGAGTTCCTCGCTGCGCACGATGACATGCTGCCCATTGCGCTCGACCACATCCACCCGGACCGCCTCGGTTTTGCCCGGCTCCGTAATCACAAGCACGGTATTGTCATCCTTGAGCGCCCTGGTCGGGATCTGCCATGTGTGTTCCTGCAGTTGCACAGGTTCGGCGGAGGGAAGCTTGGCATCCATGAACATGGGTCCCTGGGCACTCAGCAGCACGATCTGCAGAAAGATGACCAGCATGGATGTGGCATAGATCGGAATGGGTTCGAACATCCAGAAAACCGCAGCCATGAGAAATATCCCGAGCCCGATCTGACCTGCAAAGGAAAGCGATCCGAGTGGGAGGAGAAAGGGCAGGATCAACCCGAAGATACCGAGAAACAGTCCTGTAAGTTGTACGGGTGTCAGCCCTGAATAGCCCGATTTCATATTGCTTAACTTGTTAAAAATACGTGTTTTTGGCGTTACTGCAATGGTACGCTTTCTATTTGAATGAAATATGAAGTGATTCTGCCGGAGGTGGTGAAGCCCGTGGCGGGTGTGTCCGTGTAGGGTCCCGGATGGGTACAGGGCCGGGCTGGCAGGAGCAGCCCTTACGTATTTTTTTAGAATTTTTCATGAATTGGTGGTACATTTACAGAGCAAAATTGCCAAGGTATTATCTTGGGGTAACAGTGAATATTTTCCAGCGGGACAGCATCCGGCCGGAACTCACTAAACTATTGTGAACAGCTGCAACGCTTGTTCGGGTGTCCGGTGCAGCAATGATAATTATTATACTGTTTGCACTTATCCTCAAGACACTATCTTTTGGGAAGTTACTAACTACAATTGGGTAATACTATGATGAAAAAAGTGAAATATGTATATGTGTTCGGTGGTGGCAAGGCAGATGGCGACCGCACAATGAAGGAGCTGCTGGGAGGCAAGGGGGCCAACCTGGCGGAAATGAGCCGGACCGGGCTGCCGGTACCTCCCGGAATGACGATCACTACCGAATCGTGTGACCACTATTACAAAAACAAGAAGCAGTGGCCGGAAGGTCTGGAAGAGCAGATCCGTGAAGGGGTCGCTTTTCAGGAAAAGCATATGGGCGCCAAGCTGGGCGATCCCAAGAACCCGCTTCTGCTGTCGGTTCGGTCGGGTGCAGCGGCCTCCATGCCCGGAATGATGGACACGGTCCTCAACCTGGGGCTGAATGACGATGTGGTGGAAGGCCTTGCCGAGAAAACCGGCAACGAACGTTTTGCTTTTGACAGCTACCGGCGTTTCATCGACATGTTCGGCGACGTGGTGATGGGTGTTTCGCATGACCTGTTCGAGCATGCCATGGACAAGCTGAAAAAAGAGAAAGGGGTCACCGCCGATACCGACCTCACGGCCGATGACCTGAGAGAGCTGGTGGACCGCTTCAAGGCCATTTATCGCAAGGAGACCGGTTTCATGTTCCCATCGGATCCCATGGAGCAGCTGCGTTTTTCCGTCAACGCAGTGTTTGGATCGTGGATGGCCGACCGTGCCAAGAAATACCGCCAGATCAACAAGATCACCGGATTGATCGGAACGGCAGTGAACGTTCAGGCGATGGTCTTCGGTAACATGGGGGACACGAGCGGCTCGGGTGTGCTCTTTACGCGCAACCCCAGCACCGGTGAGAACAAACTTTACGGCGAGTACCTGAGAAATGCTCAGGGTGAGGATGTCGTGGCCGGTATCCGCACTCCGGAACCCATCAAGAACCTGAAGAAAGAGATGCCGAAAGTCTATGCGGAGCTGGAGAAGCTAACCCGCAAACTGGAGAAGGACTATGCGGATATGCAGGACATCGAATTCACCATCCAGGAAGAAAAACTTTTCATCCTGCAGACCCGGAACGGCAAGCGCACCGGTGCCGCTGCACTGAAAATCGCCGTCGATTTTGTGGATGAAGGACTGGTAACGAAGGAGGTGGCCGTCAATCAGCTGGTCT
>SKWQ01000093.1 GCA_007128855.1 Balneolales bacterium | reverse complement strand
TGGTCGGCATCTCCTTCGACCAGGCCAAGGAGCCGGAGGATGTGGATGCGGTCCTTGCCGTTTTTGCCGCGGCTGCCCGGAAAAAGGCGCCCTCCAGCGCTGGCAAGCGTGAGAGCATCACCGTCAGCTATCCCGGTACGGTCGCCCGCACCAGCGACTTCCTGACCCATCCGGTCTTCAACACCATCCACAGCGAGCACGAGATGCTCCGGTACCTGAAGCGGCTTGAAAACAAGGACATTTCGCTCGCGCACTCCATGATCTCCCTGGGGTCGTGCACCATGAAACTGAACGCCACCACCGAGATGCTTCCGGTGAGCTGGCCCGAGCTGGCGGATATCCACCCGTTTGCCCCTGACTGGCAGGCCGAAGGCTACCGCCGCATCATCGATGACCTGTCGGAGTGGCTGTGCGAGATCACCGGCTTCCACGCCCTCTCCATGCAGCCCAACTCGGGGGCGCAGGGGGAGTACGCCGGATTGCTGACCATCCGGAACTGGCAGATCGCCCGGGGAGAAGGCCATCGCGACGTCACCATCATCCCTTCATCGGCGCACGGCACCAACCCCGCCAGCGCCGTCATGGCCGGCATGCAGGTCGTCATCACAAAATGCGACGACATGGGCAACATCGACCTGGCCGACCTGCGCGAGAAAGTGGAAGCGTACAGCGACCGGCTGTCCGCGCTCATGGTGACTTACCCGTCCACCCACGGAGTCTTCGAAGAGGATATCCGCGAGATCTGTGCGATGATCCACGAGCACGGGGGACAGGTGTACATGGACGGGGCCAACATGAACGCCCAGGTAGGGCTCACCTCGCCTGCCCGCATCGGTGCCGATGTGTGCCACCTGAACCTGCACAAGACTTTCTGCATTCCACACGGCGGCGGCGGCCCCGGCATGGGGCCCATCGGCGTCTGCGAGCACCTGGAGCCGCACCTGCCCGGACACTTCCGGCTTCCGAACAAAAAAGGCGCCGTTTCTGCCGCACCTTACGGTAGCCCCAGCATCCTGGCCATATCCTATGCCTACATCCGCATGATGGGCGCCGAGGCGCTCACCCAGGCCACGCGCCTGGCCATCCTCAACGCCAATTACATCATGGAGCAGCTCAGAGAGCACTACAAACCGCTCTATGTTGGCAAGAAGGGCAGGGTAGGCCACGAAATGATCGTGGAGCTGCGTGATTTCCGTCAGCCAACCGGGGTGGATGCGATCGATGTTGCCAAACGGCTGATGGACTTCGGATATCACGCGCCGACCGTGTCGTTTCCCGTACCCGGGACCATGATGATCGAGCCGACCGAGAGCGAGACCAAAGCGGAGCTGGACCGTTTCTGCGATGCCATGATCACCATCCGCCAGGAGATTGCAGCCATTGAAGCCGGGCGTTGGGACAAGGAGGTCAATCCGCTGAAAATGGCACCGCATACGGCGCAATTGGTGACAGCCGAAGATTGGGACCTGCCGTACACCCGTCATGAAGCCGTCTATCCGCGCGACTGGGTCGCTGAAAACAAATTCTGGCCCAGCGTGGGACGCATCGATGAGGTTTACGGGGACCGGAACCTGATGTGCAGTTGCCCCGATCCGGCCTCTTACGCTGCGGAATGATGCCCGCAGAGAGAATGTGAAGTCCACAGGGCGTAAGTGAAGTCCACAGAGAGATAGAAGCCTACAGAGAGATAGTGAAGCCTACAGAGGAAAAATGAAATCCGCAGTTCGGAAATGACACCAGGGGGCTGATGTTTTTACCATTGCATCAGCGCTCAACGCGTCCCGGATGTATCTGGCTGTGGATCACCCATGCTTCAGGGTAACGCAGCCTGACAAAATCGGAGAACTCAAGGGCCCGCTGTTGGTTCAGGAAATCTCCGACGTGAACCCGGTAGTACGGTTGCTGGAAGATGATGTAGGTGCGAGGCTGTGGAGGAGCGCTCACGCTTTTGATCCACTCTTCAAAATCCTCACGGATCTCCTCTGCAAGCCGGGAATCCTGTGTTGAGATGATCTGAATCCGGAATCCACGGTCCTGGTCCCGGTCGCCCCCAGGTGTTTCCTCCCGTATGAATTGCGCCGGAATCTCGTTTCGGATATTCTGATGCAGGTCGGTAAGCCGGCTCCGGTACGCCTCCAGATTGATGGCCAGTTCCGGCAGTTCTTCCAGCAACTCTTCAGCCCGTTCCCCCAATCGGAGGATCGTTTCCTCATCGACTTTCTCGTCTTCCGCTATCTCTTCCATGAGCTCGGCAAGATCGGCGTAGTCCTCATATGCCTGGTCCAGAAGCTGGTCCATTTCATCCTCGCGGAGTTCGTCCGTCTGGGCACAGGATGCCAGCAGGATAGCAAATCCCAACAGGGTTGCTGATAGAATTCGGTAGTTATTGATCATAAAAAATAATGTATCTGTCTGGTTTATCGCAGGGAATCAGGACTGTTTTCACACAGTGGGATTCGCGACTGCCCGGCAGTAAATGTATCCCTTAATGTTAAAACGGAACCGTCATCCGGTCAGTATGTAACCGACGCACCTTGCCTGACCTGTCAATCTGGTTCAGGTACCGACAGGATGCCAGGTGGTTTTGATCTCCTGGAAGTCCATGATGTAATACGGGGACTGGGCACCTTCTTTCATCCAGTCGGTTCCATCATAAAAGTGTACCCTCTTAACGTTGAGATGGGCATTTTCCTGTATGGTTTTTTTCTGTCCGGGATCGTCGGCGGCACAGAGCACGGCATTGACGTCCATATGCGATGACAGATGCGGCACCAGTTCGTCCCGGAAACCGGTCAGCACGTTCACCACGCCACCGGGCACATCGGATGAGTGGATGACCTCGGCCAGGGTGCAGGCGATGCTGCCGAGCTTCTCCGAGGAGAGAACCACACAGCTGTTGCCTCCGGCAATCACCGGGGCGATCAGCGACACCAGTCCGGCCAGGGCGTGATCGTCCGGCGCGACGATACCCACCACGCCGGTCGGTTCCGGAATGGAGAAATTGAAATGCGGGCTTGCAACAGGGTTGACGGAGCTGAAGAGGGCCGGATACTTGTCGGTCCAGCCGGCGTAATGGACCAGCCGGTCGATGGCCAGGTCCACCTCGTTTTCGGCACGGCGCTTGGATGACGCGGCACGCTCCAGCTCGGCAATAAACTGATCGCGGCGTCCTTCCATCATCTCCGCCATTCGGTACAGGATCTGTCCGCGGTTGTAAGCAGTGCGTCCAGCCCAGTCGGCCTGTGCCTTGCGTGCCGCTTGTATGGCATTGCGAAGATCCTTTCGGGATGCGCGGCACAGATTGGCCAGCGGTTTCTGTTTTTTGTCCAGCGCCTGGAAGTAGTGCTCCGACTCGGACCGGGAAAACTTCCCTCCGATATACAGTTTGCAGGTTTTCAAAACGTTCAGCCGATTGCTCATTGTGATATCTCCAGATAGGGTAAAAGGCCGTGGATTCCGCCCTCACGGCCCATGCCGCTCTCCTTGTATCCGCCGAATGGTGAGGTCGGATCGAATTTGTTGAAGGTGTTGGCCCAGATGACCCCGGCGCGGATGCCCTTGCCGACCTTGAAGATCTTGGAACCCTTGTCGGTCCAGACACCGCCGGAGAGTCCGTAGGGAGTGTTGTTGGCAAGCGAAACCGCCTCCTCGGGTGTGCGGAACGTCTGGATGGTGAGAACCGGTCCGAACACCTCTTCCTGCACTATCCGGTGCGCCTGGCTCACGTTTTCAACCAGGGTAGGCGGACACCAGAACCCGTTTTCGGGTAGATCGCATTTGGTCTGGTAGATCTGCAGGCCGCTTTCCACACCATCTGTCAGATAGCCGAGAATACTGTCAAGCTGCCCCTTCGAGTTGATGGCGCCGATGTCAGTGTTCTTGTCGAGCGGATCCCCCAGGATAAGCGTCTCCATGCGCATTTTAAGCTTATGGACCAGCTCGTCGGCCACACCCTCCTGCACCAGAAGCCGCGATCCGGCGCAGCAGACATGCCCCTGGTTGAAGAAGATGCCGTTGACTATGCCTTCAACCGCTTCTTCGACAGGTGCGTCATCAAAAACGATGTTGGCCGCTTTTCCCCCCAGCTCCAGGGTGTATTTCTTGCCGGTCCGGAGGGATGCCTCCTGGATGGTCCGGCCGATTTCCGTCGAGCCGGTAAAGGCGATCTTGTCGATGCCCGGATGGTTGGCGATGGCACTTCCGATCTCGCCCGGACCGGTCACGATATTCACCACACCCGCTGGCAGGCCGGCATCACGGATAAGCTCACCCAGTTTCAAAAGGGTAAGCGGGGTGGATGAGGCCGGTTTGATCACGACGGTGTTGCCCGTTGCAAGGGCAGGCGCAATCTTCCACGCAGCCATCAAAAGCGGAAAATTCCAGGGAATGATCTGCCCGGCAACGCCGAGTGGACGTGGGTCAACACCGGGGAACGCATATTTCAGCTTGTCGGCCCACCCGGCATAATAAAAGAAATGGGCTATGACGATCGGAATGTCGACGTCGCGCGACTCCCTGATCGGTTTTCCGGTATCCATACTTTCCAGGATGGCAAATTCACGTGCGCGCTCCTGCAGCAGCCGGGCGATGCGGTAGATATACTTGCCGCGTTCTTTTGCAGGCATCTTGGACCAGACCCCGTCATAGGCCTTGCGGGCAGCGGCAACCGCCTTGTCCAGATCGCTCCTGTCCGCCCTGGCGACCCGTGAAAGCAACGTTTCATTTGCCGGGTTGATGGTTTCAAAATAGCGGCCGCCCGCCGGTTCCTGGAATTTACCGTCGATAAAGAGGTTGTACTGCTCTTCGATCTTTACATGATCCGGACTTTCGGGGGCCGGATCATAGGCCCACAATTCATCGAAGTGAAGATTCTGGCGGGCGGTGAGTTCCTTTTCTGACATAAGCTTATCCAATTGAAAAATAGTCGGGGGATTGGTAGTGGCCTGTTTTCTGCTTGATGATCTGCATCAGCAGGTCGTTGGCGAGCGAGCTGGCCCCGAACCGGAACAGATCGGGAGTCAGCCAGTCGGCACCGAGTGTCTCCTTCACCATGACCAGATAGTGCAGTGCCGTTTTGGCATCGCGGATGCCGCCGGCCGGCTTCATGCCGATTTTGCTGCCGGTCTTCAGGTAGTAGTCGCGTATGGCATACAGCATCACCAGCGTGACAGGCATGGTGGCTGCTGGTGAGATCTTTCCAGTCGATGTCTTGATGAAATCAGCCCCGGCGTAGATGGCGATATCACTGGCCTTGCGAACATTTTCGTAGGTCTCCAGCTCGCCTGTCTCCAAAATCACCTTAAGATGCGCCGGACCGCAGGCCTCCTTGATCGCCGCAATTTCATCAAACACGTAATCGTACTCACCTTTAAGGAACGCCCAGCGCGAAATGACCATGTCGATTTCATCGGCACCTTCATCCACGGCGTATTTCACCTCGTCGATGCGCGACTCAAGCGTACCCATGCCGCTTGGGAAGGATGTGGCCACGCTGGCCACGTGTATGCCGGATCCCTTGAGGACCCCGGCCGCCAGCCGGACACGATTCGGATAGACGCAGATGGCAGCAACCTTCGGGATATCCGGATCGGCTTCGTAGGGATACATCGCCTTGTCGCACAATTGACGCACTTTTCCGGGGGAATCCATCCCCTCCAGCGTGGTCAGGTCCACCATCTGCAAGGCCAGCTTCAACGCGAACAGCTTGGACTCTTTTTTGATGCTGCGCGTACGGAACCGGGCAACCCGCTCTTCCACGCCGATCTGATCTACCGGTATGGCCTGTTTGAAATCTGGTATCATCATATGGTTCGTTATTTGCATAGACCCAAAAAAATAGTCAGTTTGGCCGTCAATTGCCAGTATCGGGCAACGAGCCGTAGGTTTTGCGTCCGCGCAAAAAGTACTGCCAGATAATGGAATAGGGGCGAAGCACCGGGGTGTCGTCAGGGGATGTCCGAACGGCCTTCAGTGCTTTCCTGGTGGACAGCAATCCGGGCAGGGAGCGGTAAAAATGCAGGTGGGCCCGAAGGATCGCCCCGCACTCATGTATTTTTCCGCCCGCCAGTGAACGGGCAAAAGCCACCCCATCCAGTAACATCCGGATGTAAAGCCGCGGCAAAAGGTCACGCGTCCGGCAATTTTTCCAGATCATCTTCAGATTGTTCCGGAAATTATAATACAGCTTGCGCGGGGAATCGGTGGGCAGGGAGCCTCCACCCAGATGATAGACGACGGAATCGGGGCAATACCGGATGCGAAACCCGCGGTTCCACAGACGCCAGCACAGGTCGATCTCCTCCATGTGGAATTCGAACGACTCATCAAAACCGCCGAAATCCAGGAAAAGGTCGCGCCGGATCACCAGGGCCGCACCGCTCGCCCAGGATATGTCGCTTGCGTCGTCATACTGTCCGGTGTCCCGCTCCAGCGTGTCGAAGATGCGTCCGCGACAGAATGGATAGCCGAACCGGTCCAGCATGCCGCCCGCCGCCCCGGCATACTCGAAGAATTCCCTGTCGTTCCAGCTGCGCAGCTTGGGCTGCAGGGCAGCCACACCGGGATCCTGATCCAGCATATCACGCAAAGGGTCGAGCCAGCCGGGCGTTACTTCCACGTCGTTGTTCAGGAAAATGAGCCGGTCAGTCCGTGCGTGTCCGGCCGCTCGGTTGTTGCCACCGCAATATCCGTAGTTCCGGTCCAGGGTGACCACCCGGATCTCAGGGAAGGTCCCGGCAACCCAATCCGCCGTGCCGTCCGTTGAGGCATTATCGGCAATGATGATCTCTGCTTGCGCGTTAGAGTGCTCCCAGACCGACGGAAGATAGGTTTTTAGGTGATGAAGGGCGTTCCAGGTGACTATGATAATACTGAAATCGGGCATAGTGACGCATTTAGGGCGAATTTTTCGCCCGGATAAAAAACGTAAGACAGCTTCAGAAAATGCTTTACCACAGTTGCATATTGCCGTATCATGACAAGATGAGCAAACCGTGGTCCTATGATACACAATAAGTACGATGCTTAAAATAGGGTTGATATCGGATACGCACCACTACCTGGACCCTCAGGTGGCCGACTTTTTTTCCGGCGTGGACGAAGTCTGGCACTCGGGGGACTTTGGCACCATGGAAATTTCGGCCAGGCTGGAAAAGCTGGCTCCGCTGACTGGTGTGTACGGTAATATCGACGGACCTGACATCCGTGCCGTCTATCCGCTGCACCAGCGCTTTACCAGGGAAGGGGTGGATGTGTGGATGACACACATAGGCGGCAACCCCGGACGCTATGCACTGCCCATCAAGAAGGATATGGAAGACAACCCGCCCGACCTGTTTATCTGTGGACACACCCACATCCTCAAAATTGCAAGGGATCACGAAATGGGGGACATGATCTACATGAATCCGGGTGCCGCCGGGGTTCACGGCTTTCATGAGTTCCGTACCGTCATCCGTTTTGGACTCGAAAAAGGGAAGATCCTGGAAGTGGAAGTGATCAACCTGGGTAAAAGGATAGCCCAAAAAGCCTGAACCCGCGACCGTAATGCGGATTGACCAGCCGCCCTGGAGCGAATACCTGTAGAACAGCTGCCCTGGAGCGAACTGTCGAAAAGACGTCCGGTCTTGTCAACATCACTTCCTGTCCGCCCGCCCTGCCAGTACGCCGACATTCACGGCCGATTGCAGCACCAGCGGTATGCCGCCACCCGGATGTGTGCTGCCACCGCACAGATAAAGGTTGTCAAACCATGGCGATTTGTTGCGCGGACGTACGAATGCCGAATTCCGGCTGTTGGAGCTGGTGCCGTAGATACTGCCCCGGTTGGATCCATAAAGACGCTCAAAATCGGGAGGAATGATCACCTTCTTGAATACGACCGACTCCCGGAGCCCTTCCAGTCCGCGATTTTCCATGGTATGGATGATATGGTCGGTGTAGGTTTCCTTCCACTCGTGCCATAACTGCCCTTTCGCCGTATAAGGTGCATTTACCAGCATGAACAGATTGGAGCATTCCGGCGGGGCATCGATGGGATCCGTCACCGAAGTGTTGGTGATGTAGACGGTTGGATCCTGCGGCGGCTCACGAAGCTCAAAAATGGTCCGGAACTCCTCCTCGTAATCCTCGGAGAAGAAAATATTGTGGTGCTCCAGCTGCGGATAGTGACGGTTTAATCCCAAGAGGACCACAAACCCGGAGCAGGAGGGTTCAATGCCTGCAATCCGGGCTCTCCTGAGACGGGAAAGAGTGTTTTTAGGCATGAGGTTCAGGTAGGTGTCCGTGGCATCGCTGTTGGCCACCACGGCATCGGCCTCATAGAGCGTACCGTTAATCATTAGTCCGGAGATCTTCCGCCGGTGTCCCGGGTCGGGAACGATCAGATCCACAGGTACCCCCATATGTACCCGGACCCCGCAGTCCTCGGCAAGCCGTTCCAGCGCGCGGGCCAGGTTGTACATCCCGCCCCTGATGTAATAACCGCCGAGCCGCAACTCGACATACGGAATGACATTCAGCGTGGCCGGCGCCTGGTAGGGTGAGGAGCCGTTGTAGGTCGCGAACCGCTTGAACAACTGGCGCATGCGCGGCGAACTGAAATAATCATCCACCCGCTTGGATACGCTTGTAAAAGCATCGATGCGCAGGAAATCGGGAATGTCACGGAGTTGTAGGTCCCTGATGCCCTGTAGCGGATTGAACAGGAAGGTATCGGCAGTGCGGCGGTACAGGTCGGCGCTGTACTCCAGGAAACGGTCCCACGACTCCACATCCTCCGGTGCGATCCGCATTAGTTCGTTCCTGTTGCGTTCCTGATCCAGGTAGTTGTGGAATACGGCACCGTCAGGAAACTGGTAGCGACAGACCGGCTCCACCGGCATCCATTCCAAATAATCGGCGGATGATTTTCCGCAGAGTTCAAAGACCTGCTCCAGTATGAAGGGCATGGTGAGCAGGCTCGGGCCCGTGTCAAAACGGAAACCGTCGGCCCTGATTTCCTGCATTTTGCCACCTGGATTATCATTTTGCTCGAAAAGATCCACAGTATGCCCCTTTGCAGCCAATATGGCAGCAGCGGAAAGTCCTCCCAGACCTGCTCCGATAACGCTGATTTTCATCTCTTTATCAATTTCGATTTGTATAGTCATAATGAACTCACATGACAGGATATAATCAGGTTCATGTGTGTCAGCCGGAGGCTGTCATGTTCGTTTCATGACTGTATATATTGAGGGGTCAAAACCCGCATGGGACATCCGGTTTCAAAGTGGGCAAGTGCCAGGGTGACCTTCACATCCGGCTTTCTGCCCGTTTTCATTCGGCTTCTTTTCTCGATAAAACGGCGACGGACTCAATATGATATGTCCGGGGGAACATGTCGACCGGTTGAATATGTTCCAGCCGGTAATTTTCTGCCAGCAGCGCCACGTCCCTCGCCTGGGTGGCACTGTTGCAGCTGACGTAAATGATTTTTTCCGGGAGGATGCTGAGGATCTGCCCGATGACCGATTCGTGCATGCCGGCGCGGGGCGGATCGGTAACGATGACATCCGGACGTCCATGCCGGCGAATGAGATCGTCGTTGAAGATGTCCTTCATGTCGCCCTGTTCGAATACGGCGTGCCCGACTCCGTTCTCCGCGGCGTTTTCACGGGCTTTTTCGACGGCCCCTGCGTGGATTTCAATGCCCACGACCCGCTCGGCTTTTCCGCTGAGGTAAGCTGAAAGGGTGCCCACACCGCAGTACAGGTCATAAAGCACGGGAACATTGTCCAGCGCGCCCAGCACCACATCGTACAGCGCTTTGGCCTGCCGCGTGTTGGTCTGGAAGAACGTATTCGGATCGATCCTGAAATGGTACGACCCGAGATGCTCCCGAATGAAACCCGGCCCGTGCAGCACTTTCTGGTACCGGCCTTCCGAAGACGGCGAGCGGGTGTCATTGATCGTGTGGATCACCGTGGTGATTTCAGGAAATGTTTCGAGCAGCCATCCGGTCAGTGGCGACATGACGGTATCGTCCTCGCCGTTGGTGACAAGGTTGACCATCAGGTCGCCGGTATGTTCGGCATTGCGGATGATCAGATTGCGCAGGAACCCCTCGTGTTTGTGGGTGTTGTACGGCGGGATGTGGCGGGCCAGCGCATGCTCACGTACGGCATCAAGGATGCGGAATGACACCGGATGCTGCAAATGGCACTCTTCCAGGTTCAGGATGCGGTCATAGCGTCCGGGTACATGCAAACCCAGGGCAAAGTCACGGTCGGCGATCTCCCGGTCGGACTGCACCTCCTCTTCGGTCAGCCACCGACGGTCGCCGAACGTGTACTCCATCTTGTTGCGGTAATAGAAGGGCTCCGGAGCGCCGATGACCGGCTGGGTGGCAATATCGTGAAATCCGCCTATCCTCTGAAAATGATCGCTGACGTGCGATGACTTGTATTCCAGCTCTTTTTCATAGGGGATATGCTGCCAGGTGCAGCCCCCGCAGGTGCCGGCATGCCGGCATTTCGGGGTGATCCTGACCGGCGATGGCTGGAGCACCTCCAGCAGGGTGCCTTCCGCGTACTTTTTCCTCTTGCGGTTGATGCGGACCCTGACCCGGTCTCCGGGGGCCGTATTTTTCACGAAAACGGCATATTCTCCCACTTTTCCGAGGCCTTTTCCCTCGTAAGCGGCGGTTGTGATATCCAGGATCAACTCCTTTCCCTTCTTGACCCGGGGCAGTAATGGTTCGTGATTCATTCCGGATCAGCTGATTATGTCCTTTGTCGATTCCTCGGTCGGAATGTCATAGGTTTCGAAGAGCAGGGCGTAGGCCTCCGGGCCGGACGCATCCTTATCGATCAGCGACATGCGCGTCATTACCAGATCGAGCTGCCGGGTCGCGAACACATTGAGTGTTTCCAGAAACCTCAGGGCGATGCGCGGATGTCGTTTTCCAAGCGTCTGGTAATCCGATATAAAGAAACCGTATAAAACGGCATCCGTCGCGCAACGGGCTGATGCCTTCCGCCTGACCAGGTAATCCACACTGAACGCACCAAAGCATTCCGGTGAATGGAGGACGGTCAGTTGAACGGCATTGTCCGTTTGCTCCTCCTGGTAGATCAGCTCCACGGCCCCCTGCTCGATCATGTACAGCCCGGTTCCCGGATCCCCCTGATGATACACGAATTCCCCGGCTTTGAAGCGGCGCCGATGGCTGAGCTGGAGGAACTCATACCGCTCGAGCTGTGACATCCTCTTCAGGAATGGCGACTGAAAAATCATTTCGGACTGCGCCTTGATGCGCTTCCAGAATTTCGACTTGATCATGGAGGGATTCGGGTGGTTTGAAATGCTTGTAATTTGCTCCAAATTCATCTGACAAGGTACAAAATGAATATAAAATTTGACCTATCAATTCACATTTAAATAAATGAAAAGGCGGACCAAGGTCCAAGCCCCTGTGGAAGGAAGCAATCAGGGTACATTGTGGATTGAAAATGTTTTTTTGAACTTGGATGTCTCACAATCGGATTATCCCCGAAACTTGTTACATTTCACGATTAACTGTGTCATCGCAACCTAAAAAATTCCTGTTATGAAATATTTCATTCTCTTCCTCTCCATATGCGCTTTGTCAGCAAACAGCCTGTTTGCGCAAGTTGTTGAAGAAATCAATCCTTATGATGTGGAAGAAATGATGGAAAGAATCGGGGAGCTGGGGATTCCTGTTCCTGCAGATATCGAGAAGCTTGGAGACATTGCCAAATCGGCATATGAAGCAGGTGACTGCGGCAATGCCATACCGGCACTTGAAACGTACGGGAAAACGGTCAACTTGTATGCAGACCTGGTCATGTCGGGTGTGTCGCCTTACAACCGGGCATTGTCGGCCGACCAGCGTCGCTTTGGATCGACCAGACCGCTGATTGCCATTGAACGCGGGGCCAATGAATACATAACAATGCGCAACGAGGCATTGCTCATGCATGCTGAATGCCTTGTACGGACAGGTGAAAAAGAGAAAGCCGCTGTAATGTACTATCAGGCATTGCAGGTGATTTATCTGAACGAAACAGAGTTGTGGGAGAGAGCCCGGAATGGACTTTACTCAATCATCGGGTTCGAGTTCTAGGTTTGCTCGCAGTCAATGCCGGTTCAGGCGGACCTTGCACAGGCCGGACTAACGCACCTTTGCCTGCTAAAACGAGTGCCCTATCCCGAAGTGCCAGTATGGATTACTGTTGTTGAACCAGCCGCGCTGGAGGTCGTGCACCCGGTAGGCAATATCGATGCGGAAAACCAGGTACTCCCAATCAAGCCGCAGCCCGAACCCGGAACCAACGGCAATCTGGTTGTAGAATTCGTCGAACCGGAACTTTCCCTCGTCAAAGGTGCTTCGCGTTCCATACCAGATGTTCCCAAAATCGGTGAAGCCGGCAATACCCCAGTTCGTACTCAGGAAATTGTGGAATAAGATGTGCCGGTATTCCAGGAACCCTGCCAGCTTGAGGTCGCCGCCGTTGATAGGCACTTCCCCGGCCGAGGCGTCAAGGTCGGCCGGACCGAGCCGCAGGGGCGGCCAGCCGCGGATGTCGTTGCTTCCACCCGCAAAAAAGCGTCTGTTCAGCGGGATCTGCCTGGTGACACCGAATGCGTGGGCATATCCGGCATATGCCCGCCAGGCAAAAGTGCCATTAGCCAGGATCGGAGTATAATTCCGGTAGTCGAAAGAAACCCGCACAAACTGGCTGTAGGTCAATGTGCTGTCGCTCAGGCTCAGCGAGGGGACGGTGCCCTGCACATCGCCGGGTTCGAATATAAACCGGTCCATCAGGTAAGGAATGGTGCCCCCGAGCTCGATGGAGGATTCGCTGAAAAACCCGTAGTCGCGTTTGATAAGATCGGTCCGGGCGTAACGGATGGTATAGCGGATGATGGAACTGAACTGCGGGTTGAAATCCTCAAGGATGCGCTCCACGATGATGTCGTCGAAACGCTCACGGAGATTCCGTTCGAACTCGGAAGTGGCAGAGGCATCGAGCCAGTCCAGCTCGATCAGGTCCAGCAGACTGGCCATTTGCGGACGGTGGCGCACTTCGAACTGGTTGTTGAAGCGAAAGTTGGCATTAATGGTGAAGTTCTCCTGGCGGCTCTGCGCCCAGCTGAACCGGTACCGTGTGCTGGCATTTAGGAAAAACGGGGTCTGATCGAGGCTGTGGAACGGGAAGTTGAGGCGCGGCACCGTGTAGGCCGTGCTCAATTCGGTGCTGTTCAGGAGCGTACCGCCAACCAGCTCAAAATTTCCCTGGACCCCGACCTCAAAATTCTCCGCTCCCTGGAACAGGTTGTTGTTGATATACCTCACTCCGGCCCCGGCCCCGAAGCCCAGGCGTCTCATACCGAAGAAGTCGAGCTGGATGCGGTGTTTCGGCAGGGTCTGCATCCGGATGTAGACCGGGAGGACTTCGTTCGAGTAGTCGGGCAAAGATCCGTCGGGAGTGAGGCCGAACTGGTTTACCACCAGCATGCCCAGGTTCTGGAACTGGTTCACCGAATTGCGGTATGCGCTGTTGTCATACCTGCTACCGGGCTGGAACAGCAATTGCCGGGCGATGAGGCCGGTCCGTGTTTTAGCGGACTCATCCACGTGCACAACAATCTTGTAGGGTTCCCGGGTGTGGGGAGGGCCAGTCAGCGTATCCTGCCGCACCTGGTCAAATTCCCTGCCGGGCCCGCGAAGTTCGACATGCACATCCCCGAACTGGTAAATGCGGCCGGGGAAAACCCGGAACAGGACATCGAGTTCAAGGGTCTGTACCGTATCTTCCCGAACCACGGCAATGACGGAATCGCGGGTTACCGAAGCATATCCGCTGTTCCTGAGGTGGGTGATGATGCGGTTCCGTTCTTCGGCGATTTTTTCATAGGTGAAGGCCTGTCCGGAGCGGAAGGAAGTGTCGTTGATCACGCCCGTCACAATATCGCTGTTCCGGTAAAAATTGTGCAGTTCGTCATCGGAACCGATTTCCGGCATCCCACTGTAATAGATTTTGCGGATGCGTGACTGCCTGCCTTCCCGGATAATGAACGAGACCTCGACCCGCTCCCTGTCAAAATAGGTGATGTTGGTGTCGATTACGGCGTCGCGGAAACCTTTTGATTCGTAGAAGTTGTCCAATCGCTCGATGTCGCGCTCAAGCACGGTCCTGTCCAGCTGTGAGGGCGGCTCCCCGATCCGGCTGGATATCCGGTGCAGCTGATACCAGAAAGTGAGCCCCGGTATGCCAAGGAACTGGCGGTTGGGCCTTGTGCGGACGATCGCCCTCAGCTCCCCGGTGCTGAACGCCTGGTTGCCGACAAAGCGCACACGGCGGATCCTTCTGTCATCGTCGTCGTTTCCTTCATCTGCAACAGCACCGGCCTTAGAGGCAGTACCGGAAGCTTTGGGCATTTCCACCATGGATCCCGAGGAAGCGAAGGCACCGGTATCCGCAAGCATGGGAGAACACAGGCCGGTTAAAATACAGAGGCATATGATGCACAGGAGACGGTTCAATGATAGCAGATACAGATAAGGGATGGCAAAATGGTGACGTCACCTGAATATAAGCATTTCAAGTCAGGACGGAATGGTGCACAGATCTTCCGTTTATGGATATGGATGCCACGATCTGCGGAAGTCAGACGTCATCGTAGTCGAATCCCTCGTCCTCTTCTCCGTGGAAGAAATCCTCTTTCATGATGTAATCAGGCCAGATCTCCTCAATACTCTCGTACGGGGTATCGTCTTCTTCATCAAGTTCATAAAGGTTGTCGATCACCTGCTGGGGGCATCCGTTTCTCTCGGCCCATTCAATCAGTTCGTTTCTGGTTGCGGGCCAGGGTGCATCCTCAAGTGTCGCAGCGAGTTCAACGGTCCAAATCATAATGGCACATCCTGAAATTTTGAGTTAGTGACTTTCGTCGACTATAAACTAATTATTATGGTAAAATTCAAGTACCTAACGCCTTAAAAACAAAATAATTTTTTCAGGGGTTAACCCTGAAGTGAAAGTTTGCTATTTTACGAAATCCAACGATTGTTTTTAAATTTAATTTTTGAGGTTCATATGGGCTCATTTGGTGGAGTCGAGATACTGGTTATTGTACTTGTCGTGCTGCTCTTGTTCGGGGCAAAGAAGATACCCGAACTTGCCCGGGGACTCGGACAGGGAATCACCGAATTCCGCAAAGCTTCCAGCGACATACGCAAGGAACTGGAAAAAAGCCCGGAGGAACCGGAAAAACCCCGGCGTGAAGAAAAAAAACGTGAGGAGCAGAAGGTCAGCGAAGAAACAGAAAGGGAACAGGACGGCCGCCCCTGACAGCCCATTGTACCGCCGCAAAACTGCCTCACGCAGCAAACCCGAACCGCAAGTTTTTCCTGAATCAGGATCTATCCCGTTTTGAAGTTAACCGATATACGCAGTACCCGTGCCATGCTGGAGTCCGGAGAGTTGACCGTCCCGGATCTGGTTGCCGGATACATCTCACGCATTGAGCAGGACAATCCGGATATCAATGCGTTCACGCAATGGCACAAGGAAGAGTCGCTCGAGCGCGCCCATCACATCCAGCGCAAGATTGAAAATGGATCTGCAGGCCCCCTTGCCGGGGTTGTGTTGGGCGTAAAGGAGGTGTTCTGCCAGAAAGGATTCCCCGCTACATGCGCCTCGAAAATGCTCGCATCGTATGAAGCCGTCTACGACGCCACCGTCGTTGAGCGGCTGCTCGCCGGGGATGCGATCATCATCGGCCGTCTGAACATGGACGAGTTTGCGATGGGTTCATCCAATGAAAACTCGATGTACGGCCCCGTCCGCAATCCCCGCAACACATCCCGTGTTCCCGGCGGATCCAGCGGCGGAAGCGCGGCGGCCGTTGCCGCGGGCATGTGCCACGCATCCCTGGGCAGCGATACCGGGGGATCCGTACGCCAACCGGCATCTTTTTGCGGTGTGGTTGGACTCAAACCCTCCTATGGGCGTGTTTCCCGACATGGCCTGATCGCCTATGCCTCCTCGTTCGACTCCGTGGGTGCGTTCGGCAGCACGGTCCATGACGCATCGGTGATCCTGAAAGCCATTGCCGGTCGCGACGACATGGACGCCACATCATCCACGGAACCGGTGCCCGACTACCCCGCGCTGCTGGATGAGGTCCGGCCTGATATCACCATTGGTATCCCGAAGGAGTATTTCGGCGACGGACTGGATCCCGTGATCCGCGACAGGGTCATGCTGGTGGCGGAAAAAATGGAGGCAAAAGGCGCCAAACTGGTGGATATCCGGCTGCCCAACCTGAAATACGCCATTGCCGCCTACTACGTGCTGGCAACGGCAGAGGCATCGAGCAACCTGGCCCGTTTTGATGGCATCCGGTACGGACACCGGGCCGACATGAAGGCGGTCCGCGCCCGGCTGAAAGCCGAGGAGGCCGAACTGACCGCCGACGGCGCTGCCGATCTGTCCGGACTGGACACGCCGATGATCCGTCTGTACAAGCAGAGCCGGACAGAGGGATTCGGACCTGAGGTAAAGCGGCGGATCATGCTCGGCACCTATGTGCTCAGCGCCGGCTACTATGAAGCCTATTACGGAAAGGCACAGCGCATCCGACGGCTTATCAAACAGGATTTTGAACAGGCGTTTTCAAAGGTGGATGTCATCATCTCGCCAACGGCCCCGACCACCGCGTTTGAACTGGGTTCCAAAGTGAACGACCCGCTGCAGATGTATCTGAACGACATTTACACGATATCCGCCAACCTGGCCGGCATTTGCGGTATCAGCATCCCGGCGGGCGATCACAGCAGTGACGGCATGCCGATCGGCGTGCAGTTCATGGCCAATGCGTTCCGGGAGCCGGAGTTGCTCAATGCGGCCCGATTGGCGGAAATGGTATGCGGTGAGTCCGCAGACGCATCGTCGCCATGATCTAGCCAACCACTATCAGAAATTCAGGTGAGATACCGGGCTTCCCATAATCTACCGTCCCCACCCGCCATATTCCTGGCCGCCGGGACGGTTATGCTGCTCATATTCCTTGCATCATGCAGTGGCAAGGAGCCTGATCCGCGCCTCACGTTCACGGAGCGAAACCGGGATGTACCCGTGTTTGAAGCCGATTCAGCATACCATTTCATTGCCGCGCAGGTCGGCTTCGGCCCGCGCAACCCCGGTTCCGAAGGACATCGACTCACCCGAGACTACCTTGTCGACAAGCTGAAGGCGTACGCCGGTCCGCAAGCCGTCTACGTGCAGCCGTTCTCCCACACCGGCTACACCGGCGAGACCTACGGAATGAGCAACATCATCGCCGCCTTCCGGCCGGAACTGGGCGACCGCATCATGCTGCTGGCCCACTGGGACACCCGTCCGCGCGCCGAAAGGGATCCCGATCCGCGCAGGCGCAACGAACCGATTCCGGGTGCCGATGACGGAGGCAGCGGCGTGGGTGTGCTCCTGGAGCTGGCCCGGATCTTCCGTGACCAGCCGCCACCCATCGGCGTTGATATCGTGCTCTTCGACGGCGAGGACTATGGCCGTGAAGGCGACTTGCAGTACTACTTCCTGGGATCGCGCTACTGGTCGGCCAACCCGCCGGTGCCCGGTTACCGGCCGCGTTTCGGTATCCTGCTGGATATGGTTGGCGGCAAAGACGCCGTCTTCCCCCGTGAAGGATTCTCCGTGCAGTACGCATCCCGTCTGGTCGATGAGGTTTGGCGGGTTGCCCGTGAGCTGGGGCACGAAGACCTCTTCCCGGATCAGAAAGGGTCATCCATTGCCGATGACCACTGGATCATCAATCGTGAAACCGGCATTCCCACCATCAACATCATCCACCACAAACCCCCACGGCCGCTGCAGACCGGTGTTTCGTTTCCGGAGTACTGGCACACCCATGCCGACGACATGGACATCATCGGCACCGAAACGCTCCAGGCCGTTGGCGACGTGCTGCTGGAGCTGATCTACAACCGCATTCGGTAGCTCTACGGCCGGGACCCATCCACCCAACAACAGATCCGTCATGAACAGAACATACGTTAAGTTGAAAATGAGGATCCCGCTGGAAGAGCAGGACCTTGCCGCCGACGATCTGCTCGCCTTTGGCTTTGACGGGTTCGAACAATCGGAGGATGAGCTGGAGGCGTGGATTCCGGAATCAAAATTTACGGAAAGCATAAAACACCGGGTGGAAATGTGGATTGATGAACAGTCGGATGGCAGCTGGCAGATCATCGGTTCGGAGACCGTAAGGGAGCGGAACTGGAACGAGGAGTGGGAAAAGACGATCCGTCCGCTGACCGTCGGGCGCTTTTTCATCCATCCCACCTGGTCGGCCGAGGTGCCGCCGCCGGACAGCATCCCCCTGGTCATCGATCCGAAAATGGCCTTCGGCACGGGCTATCACGAGACCACGCGCCTGCTGCTTCGCCTGCTGCCGGACCATGTGCGCAGCGGCGACCGGGTGTTGGACATGGGAACGGGTACGGGAATACTGGCCGTTGCGGCGCTGCGACTGGGCGCCCAAACCGCCCTGGGCATCGACATCGATCCCTGGTGCTATGAAAATGCACTTGAAAATGCCACTCTGAACGGGGTGGCCGACCGGCTGGAAATCCGGATCGGTTCCTCGGACCAGATCCCGCCCGATGCGCGATTCGACCTGATCCTGGCCAACATCAACCGCAACATCCTTCTGGATATGGCCGGCACATTGACCGGCCGCCTCACTCCGGGAGGAATACTGATGCTCTCAGGCATTTTGGAAGAAGATGTGGAAGCGATCAGTTCCCATCCGGATTACCATGCCATGGAACAGCTGGACCTGCTTCAGGAAAACGAATGGCGGGCCCTGGTCTTCCGCGTACGATGAAATGTGGAGTCCGGGTAATCGCATGACGGTCCTGTACGGAGCGTCCCGTGGATCCGGCCCGGACACAGATTGAACTGTAATCCAATGGAGAAACTTGCTATATTTTAATCTTGCAAAGAATTGTCGGAACCAGCACCAAACATCAAGGCACTGCCGCAGTGACACAAAAAACCACATCAACTGATAGCAGCCGCAAAGATATGGCCTTTGTGGATGCGGCTCTTGCCGGCGATCAGCACGCCTACCAGCAGCTTGTGGACAAATACCAGCGCGCCCTGTACTTCCACATCCTCAAGCTGGTCCGGAACCGTGATGTGGTGGATGACCTGGTCCAGGAGGCTTTTCTGAAGGCTTTTGACTGCCTGGAGTCCTACAACCGGCAATATGCCTTTTCTACCTGGATCTACCGGATCGCCACCAACCACAGCATCGACTATCTGAGGAAGAAAAAACTCAGCACCCTCTCGATCGACGAACCGATCCAGGGCAAGGACGGTGAGATGCAGATGGAGCTGACCGACGAATCAGCCAGCACCGACAGGGAGATCATCGTCAAACAGCGAAGAAAACTGGTCCGGGATGCCGTGGAGGCCCTGCCCGAAAAATACCGGCTGGTGGTGCGGATGCGCCATATGGAGGAAATGAGCTACGAGGAGATTGCCGAGGAACTGGGGCTTCCGCTCGGCACGGTGAAGGCCCACATCTTCCGTGCAAGGGAGCTGCTCAACAAGCACCTCAGGGACAGAATGGCGGCATATTGAGGGTGTGCAGGCTTCCATATCCCGGACAACGTTATCTTCCGGCAGCGGATTCGGCAGCGGGAGCACTGGCGGCAGCAACAGAAGTATCCGTCATGAGAAAAAAAGTCCAAACAAGATCAACCGAGACAGGCCATGCCACGTAAGAGCAGTCAAAAAAGCGGACAGATCAGCTTTTTTTTCCTGGATTTCCTGATGATCATCCTGCTGGTGGTCAACCTGGTGTGGATCGTCTTCGACTGGCTGTTCGAGTATGAGTTGCTCCGCGGCTACCTGTACGGGATCGCCCCGGACTTCACCGACATGTATGCGTCCTCCGTGCACCCGCGGTTCATCCTGATCGACCTGATGTTCGTATCGGTCTTCCTGACCGAGTTTTTCATCCGGTGGGCCATGGCGGTTTACCACCGGCTCTACCACCGCTGGTTCTTTTTTCCGTTCATCCACTTCTATGACCTGCTGGGATGCATTCCCTTGGGTGGATTCCGGTTCCTGCGTCTGCTCAGGATCATCTCCATCACCTACCGGCTACAGAAACACGGCATCATCGATCTCAGCGACACCGCGGTGGTCCGTTTTATCCGGAAATACCATGGCATCCTGATCGAGGAGCTCTCCGACAGGGTCACCCTCAACATCCTCACGGACATCCAGCGCGAGGTGTGCAACGGGGGACCGGTCGTGGATCGAATCGTCAACGAGGTGGTGATGCCGCAGCGGGACTCGCTGGTGGAGTGGATGTCGCACCGCATCGAAAAAGTGGCCAATCACAACTACGGTGGGTACCGCGATGACATCCGCGATTATGTGCAGGAACGCATCAATACCGCCGTGGATGAAAACGAGGAGTTTGCGCGCCTGGAACAGATCCCGGTATTCGGTTCCCTGATCAGGAATACGGTTGAGAAAGCGATTTCGGATATGGTTTTCAGCGTCATCAACGGCATCATGCAGGATTTGGCATCCAGCCGAAACAGGGTACTGATCAACGAGGCGGCCGATGTGCTCTTTGATGCCATCCTGCTCAAGGAGGAGGACACCGAGCTGAACCGGCTGGTGGTCGATACGATCGACCGCTCGCTGGAGATCGTCAAGCAGCAGGTCCGCGTGCAGCAATGGAAACTGCGTGACCTGGCGGATGACGAGGACCATTTCCGGGAGCTGCTCCGCGAAGAGCTGATGAAAGCGGAAGCGGGATTGGATACGGATGGGGAATCGGACGTGCAAGTGGACATGGACTTGGATTCGGATGCGGATGCGGATAATGTTGCTGATAAGGGCCGCGAAGCGGATGATCCTGGCACAACATCCAAAAAATAGACGGAAGGCATGACCAGATTGGCAAAGAACATTGCGGAACGCACAGAGATGGTCCGGCAGGAGGCATTGCGGCTCGGCTTTGACGCCGTCGGGTTTGCCCGGGCTCGCCGCCTCGAGGAACACGAGAGCCGCCTGGAGCAATGGCTCAGGAAGGGTCGCCACGGTTCGATGCAGTGGATGGAAAACCACTTCGACAAACGGGTGGATCCGCGCAGGCTGGTGCCGGGGGCGCGGTCGGTCGTCTCGGTCATGATGAGCTACCATCAGCCGGAACTGGCCCGCCTGCAACTCACATCCGAACGCCCGAAAATATCAAAGTACGCCCTCGGCGAAGATTACCACCTGGTCCTCAAGGAGAAACTATTCGAACTGTTCGCGTTCACCGAATCCGTGACCGGCAGGGTGGAAGGCCGGGTTTTTGTGGATACGGCCCCAGTGCTGGACAAGGCCTGGGCTGTGGAGTCAGGGGTTGGCTGGCTAGGCAAGCACACCAATGTGCTCAACCGTGAGTGGGGATCCTGGTTCTTCCTGGGTGAAATGATTCTGGATGCGGAGTTCGATTACGATGCCCCGGTGGCGGACCATTGCGGATCCTGTACCCGGTGCATTGACGCCTGTCCCACCGATGCCATATACGAACCCTACAAAGTGGACGGAAGCAAGTGCATATCCTACTTTACCATTGAGTTAAGGGACGAAATTCCGAAAGAGTACCACGAACAGATCGGTGAGTGGATTTTCGGATGCGATATCTGCCAGGATGTGTGCCCGTGGAACCGGAAGGCGCGGCGGGGTTCCGAGGAGCGCCTTTTTGCCAGGCCGGAGAGTGCGGACCGTGACATCGACTTTTGGGAGGAGCTGGACCTGCAGGAGTACAGGGAGCTGTTCCGCCGAAGCGCCGTCAAGCGGGCAAAATATGACGGGCTCCGGCGGAATATCCGGATAGCAGGGGCCAACCTGCGCGAGACGGACCGCACCTGGGTCAACGTGGCCGGCAGAAAAAAGGATCCATGATCAAGGCGGAAGCCTTGTTGCCGGACCAGCCAAACGGGGTCAGGCTTCCGAATACTCTTCAGTGTAGGCCTTCACGTCCGCCATTTCCACCATCAGATGGAACAGGTCGGTGTTACGCGTAATCGGACCGATACGATCACTTCCGGGTCCCATGACGGCCAGTTCCACATAATCGGCGGTGTGCGAGGTGCCGACCCAGTTGAAGGCCAGATAGTTGGCGAGGATCTGCCCCATGACAGGCCAGGGTCGGCTCATCATCCGGTTCAGGTTCTCAAACTCACCGGCGTAGGCCTTGCGCAGGATCTCGGCTTCGTCGCGACGGATCTCGATTTTCGTGGCGTATTCCACCAGCTCACGGATCCGGCTGACCGAACTGTTCTCGTCCAGCTGCGGAAGGAACCAGTTGTTGGTATGGCGGAATTCGGCGAGACGGTCAAAGCGCGGTTCGCTGTCGTTGTAACCAGAGCCGACGCCACTCAGTCCCGGATTGGCATTGCCGTGGTCGGTGGTGATGATGATCAGGGTATCATCACGGTTTTCGGCAAATTCAAGCGCCTTTCCAATGGCATCATCGAAGGCGATCTGGTCGTATACGAGTCCGGCGGCATCATTGCCGTGGGCGGCATGATCCACCCGGCCCCCTTCCACCTGCAATATGAACCCGTTGGTATTTTTTGAGAGACGATTGATTGCGGTTTCGGTCATCTCGGCGAGTGTGGGGATGTCGCGGCGGTACTCCTCGATATTCATGTGATCGAGGGTATAGGGTACATGTCCGTCATAAAAAATCCCGAGCAACTTTTCACTGCCGTCAAAATTCATCAGATCATTTTTCTTGCGGACGACCTTGTACCCTTTCTGTGCGAATTCGCCATACAGATCACGCTGGTCTTCCCTGTGTTCCGCAGAAAAGAACCGGTTTCCACCACCCAGGAGGACGTCATATTCCCGCTCCAGATACTGTTCGGCGATGGTGGCTTCGTCTCCACGGACCATGACGTTGGCACTGAAACCGGCCGGTGTGGCGTGAGTCATGGTGGTCGTGGTGGCCAGTCCGGTCGCTTTGCCGGCATCCTTGAAAATCCGCAGGATGGGTTTGAGGGCCTGTCCGTCTTCGGTCATGTTGACGCGGCCGTTGACGATGCGGTGACCGGAACCCCATGATGAGGAAGCAGAGGCCGAACCGGTAACAATGGAGTTTGCTGAGGCCATGTCCATGAGCCCGCGGTTTGCCCTTTTCTGTTCGTAGAGGGAGATCCAGTGCGAGGGGCGGCCGTAATGCCGTCTGAGCAAGTGGTCGGCTGCAGTTAGGGTTCCGCTGCTCATGCCATCACTGACCATGAAAATGATGTTCTTTGCATCACCGGGACGGGCGTTACCGTTTCCGGAAGTACATCCGCCCAACAGGGTGCCGGATCCCAGCGCCATACCCGAAAGTGCACCGGTTTTTAGAAAATCCCTTCTGCTGAACGAACCGTTCTTGTTATTCTTTTTCTGTGACATAATCTGATTGATTAGGAAATGATATGTGAAATAAATTGATGTGAGGGTATGGCGGCTTCAACGGGCCGGTACGGAACAGGGCCGGAGAACTCTTGCCGGAGTGGATGCCCGGTCGGAATTCACTGACATTTGTGAAAAGGATAAGGAAAATGATGTAATGAAACTGTAAAAGTTTGAAATTCCGGCGGCAAAAAAACTGTTATTTCATCGGAAAAATAAATTGTCATCCACGTAAGTTATACATCCGAAATTGAAACGACTTATTTTAACATGTATTTGCAAGGAGGAATGAAGAAATGATTAAGAACACCATCCGTACCGTCTTTCTGATGACGCTCGTGGGTCTGCTGTTTATAGTGATCGGCGGCATGCTGGGTGGACAGACGGGCATGGTCATCGCACTGGTTATTGCCCTGTCCATGAACGTTTTCAGTTACTGGTACTCGGACAAGCTCGTCCTGAAGATGTACCGGGCCCAGGAAGTGACCCGGGATAATTCCCCGCGCTTCTTCAACATGGTGGAGGAGCTGGCGCAGAATGCCGGACTGCCGATGCCAAAGGTCTACATCATCCCGCAGCAGCAGCCCAATGCCTTTGCAACGGGACGGAACCCGAAGAATGCCGCGGTGGCGGCCACACAGGGGATATTGCAAAGCCTGAATGAGCGGGAGCTTCGGGGTGTGATGGCCCACGAGCTGGCCCACATCAAGAACCGTGACATATTGACCCAGACAATTGTCACCACGGTTGTGAGTGCGATCACCATGATTGCGCAGTTTGCCATCTTTCTTCCCATCGGGCGCGGCGGCGGCAATGGTCCCAACCCCATCGTGCTGATTCTGACACTGATCCTGGCCCCGCTGGCGGCAGCCATGCTCCAGTCAGCCATCTCGCGCACCCGTGAATTTGAGGCGGACCGTGTGGGTGCCGAGATATGTGGAAGTGCTGAAAGCCTTGCCGGTGCGCTCAGGAAGATCCAGGCGTCCGTGGAACGGACGCCGATGCATGCCTCGGAAACCGCTCAACGGTCCACAGCGCATATGTTCCCGGTGAATCCCTTTTCGGCCCGCGGCATGAGCCGGTTGTTCTCAACGCATCCGGATACCGCTCTGCGGATCAGCAAGCTGATGGAAATGGAGCGGACCGGGGTCTATTCCTGAATCATTTTTTGAATATGGTCCGGGGAATGTGTACCATTTTGTCATAAGAAACAAAATGGCAATCAAAATACAGTTGCCGTGGTGTAAGGAAACAGCCCTGGCCGGCTCTATTCCGTACCACAAGCTAACTGTAACAAAACAGAAAAATCATGGGATCACTCAACAAGGCAATGATCATCGGACGGCTCGGGGTAGATCCCGAGGTCCGCTATACTCAGAACAATACCGCCCTGGCGAATATGAGGGTGGCTACCAATGAACGCTATCGCGACAGCAACGGTGAACTGCAGGAAACCACCGAATGGCATCGGGTCGTAGCCTGGGGCCGGCTTGCTGAAAACTGCCAGCAACTCTTGAAAAAGGGTTCCCTGGTCTACTTTGAAGGACCGATACAGACCCGCTCATGGGAGGACAAGGAGGGCCAGAAACAGTACATGACCGAGATCAAGGCGCTCACCATGCAGGTACTTGAGAGCAGGGCGGGCTCCGGCGATGCATTCGCAGTGGAAAGCAAAGAGCAGGCCTCTGTGAATGACAGTCAGGACACGGATGACGATTCGGATCTTCCTTTCTGAAAAGCTATAAGGATTACTGGTCTATGTGGAAGGCATGGGGATGCGGTGTGGGCAAACCGACCCTTTGCCTTCAACTGTTTATGAAACCTGCAGCATTGCATGCGAATCGGATTGTAGTTAGATTTCATGCATCTGTTTATTTACCGATTTTAAACCCTGTTGAATAACATATTCGTGTTTCAGATAGTGGAAACCGGCAGCCGTATTTGGAATACGGCTGAGGGTAGTACGTTTGATACGCTGCTGGCCAATCCAATCGACTTTGTTGTCCTGATTGTCATCATCCTGCTCGGACTCGTCTTTTCTGCCTTCTTTTCAGGTGCGGAAGTGGCTTTTTTTTCCCTGGATAAGAAAGTGGACCGCAAGGCGATCAAAGAGTCCGAGAAAGACCGGGCACTCACGCGAGTGCTGTACATGCTAGAGAAGCCACGGCAGTTGCTGGTAACGGTGCTGATCGGCAACACTTTTGCCAATATTATTACCGCAGTCGGTGCTGCGGTGGTTACCGGCCGGCTGGTGGCAATGTTTGGTTTGCCGCAGGTCATCGTGTTTACGGTTGAGATCATCATCCTGACATTTGTCATTGTAGTTCTGGCGGAAATCACACCAAAGATCGTTGCGCTCAACAAGCCGTTGGCCGTATCCAGGAAATTGAGCGGCCTTCTGTATCTCTTTTTTGTCATCTTCGGTCCGCTTTCCAGATTCATATCGTGGAGCACCCGGTTTCTGGAAAAGAGCATTCCCCGTCCAACGGACAGCTTCTCCAGTGAGGATCTCAAAGCCATAGCCGAGGTGGGGGAACTGCATGGCTCCATCCATGGCGATGAGCGCGAAATCATTGAGAATGTCATCGAATTCGGCAACACGTTTGTCCGCGAAATCATGACTTCCCGCGTGAACATTTCCGCTATCAACACGAAGAATACCCTGCAGGAAGTGCTCGACCTCATCCGTGAAAAAAGTATATCCCGGCTGCCTCTCTACGAGGACAATCTGGACAACATCATCGGCATCATCCACTCCAAGGATCTGCTTCCATATATCAACACCGATCTGGGTCAGACTACCATCAACTGGAAAACCCTTGCGCGCAAGGCGCTCTTTATTCCAACCACAAAAAAGCTGGATGACCTGCTGCGCGATTTCCAAAGGGAGAAAACCCACATTGCCATTGTAGTGGACGAATATGGGGGAACGGAAGGCATTATCACCCTTGATGATGTGCTGGAAGAGATCATAGGGGAGATCACCGATGAGTACACCGAAACCGTAGAACTGTTCACCAGAAAGAAATCAGGAAACTATGTGTTCGACGCAAAGATAGACCTGGATGACATGGCGGACATCCTCTCCATGGAGCTGACTTCCGATGATGACGAATACGAAACCCTTGGCGGACTCATCTACCATCTGCTTGAGCGTATTCCGGAGGAGGGAGAGACCATCGATTTCAAGGGACTTGAGTTGAAAGTCGACGAGATGGAAAACAACAGGCTCTCCAAGGTAGAGGTCAGGGTGCTGAACGAATCAGCCAGGAAACCGGCATCCGAAAAATAATAAACTCTCATTGATCCTGGGAAATATTAGGAATTATCATGATTGAAAGGTATTCACGCGAGGAGATGGCGTCCATATGGACCGAGGAAAACCAGTTTCAGGCATGGCTTGATGTTGAAATAGCCGCATGCCGCGCCTGGAGCCGCCTGGGGGTCATCCCGGAAGATGACGTTGACAAAATGGAGTCCCGTGCCCGGTTTGACGTCGACCGGATCCATGAAATCGAGGAGCAGACCAGGCACGATGTGGTCGCGTTCACCCGGGCAGTATCCGAGTCGCTGGGGGAGGAGAAGAAGTGGGTCCACTACGGCCTGACTTCCACAGATGTGGTGGACACGGCACTGGGGGTCCGGCTTCGTCAGGCCAACCGAATCATCGACAGTGGCATCGACCGGATGATCTCCGTGCTGGCTGACAAGGCACGTGAACACAAGCATACGATCATGATGGGCCGGACCCATGGCATACATGCCGAACCGACGACGTTCGGATTGAAATGTGCTCTGTGGTATGAAGAGATGAAGCGCAACCGGGAGCGTTTCGATCACGCATCAAAAGGAGTGGAATTCGGCAAACTTTCAGGCGCTGTAGGTACATTCGCTAACATCCCGCCTGAAGTGGAGGCGATCACCTGTGAGCTTCTCGGACTAACGCCGGCTCCGGTCTCGACACAGACCCTGCAACGCGACCGGCATGCACATTACATGGCCGTTCTGGCGCTCATCGGTTCAAGCCTGGAAAAAATGGCCGTGGAGATCAGGCATTTGCAGAGGACCGAGGTCAGGGAGGTGGAAGAGCGGTTTCGCAAAGGGCAGAAAGGGTCATCGGCCATGCCGCACAAACGCAATCCGGTCAGTTCGGAGAACATCACCGGATGCGCCAGGGTATTGCGCGGCTACATGGTCACGGCCTATGAAAACATCCCT
>SKWQ01000131.1 GCA_007128855.1 Balneolales bacterium | reverse complement strand
TGGACGGAAACTGGGCCATGAGCACCGATATCTCCAGGACAATGGTCCAGAGTCGGGTAGCATAACGGTAATCCTCCACCTGGAACCGCTGCTGCCCCTCATCATAGAACTTCATCAGGTTAAGTGATGCCAGGTTGCATGCCGTATCATCCAGGAACATGTACTCGGAACAGGGGTTACTGGCCTTGATAGGTCCGTCTTCCGGACAGGTATGCCATTCGTTGATGGTGTCGTGATACTGGGTGCCCGGATCGGCGCAAGCCCAGGCAGCGTAAGCAATTTGATCCCAGAGCTCACGGGACCGCAGCACCCTGAGCGGTTCGGGCTCGCGTCCCTCCTTCTCTGCCTCGCGCAGTTCAATGCGACCGTAGAGTTTCCAGTCACCGTCGCTCTCAAGGGACTGCATGAACGCATTCGGGATGCGGATGGAGTTGTTGGAATTCTGTCCGCTCACCGTACTGTAGGCCTCTGAATTCCAGTCGGTGTTGTAGGTATCAAATGCGATATCACTGAAACCCTGAGCGGCCAGCTGTATGACACGCTCAATGTAATTTGCAGGGACCTGATCCCGGCGCGCTTCCTTTATGGCTGTACGGAGTTTTTTGTGTTTTTTAGGATCCCTGCTGATTTTTCCATTGTACTGGCGCCCTTCGATCTCGACCGGTTCATGGCATAGCCCGATGATGGTTCGCAGATGCTTTTCGCAGATCCTGGATCCTGCCACGATGGCAGCGACTTTCTGTTCCTCTTTGACTTTCCAGTTGATGTACTCCTCGATATCGGGATGGTCGAGGTCCAGCGTGACCATTTTCGCAGCCCGGCGCGTGGTGCCTCCGGATTTGATGGCCCCCGCCGCACGGTCCCCGATTTTCAGAAAACTCATGAGGCCGGAAGATTTACCGCCACCACTGAGCCCCTCATTGTCGCCGCGTATACCCGAAAAATTTGTTCCTGTGCCCGAGCCGTATTTGAAAAGGCGCGCTTCACGTATCCAGAGGTCCATGATGCCACCTTCATTGACCAGATCGTCGTTTACGCTCTGGATAAAGCAGGCATGAGGTTGCGGATGGCTGTAGGCATCTTTTGACTTGTGGACTTTTCCTGTTGCCGGGTCGACGTAGTAATGTCCCTGGGCCGGCCCGTTGATTCCGTAAGCCCAGTAGAGTCCGGTGTTGAACCACTGTGGACTGTTGGGTGCTGCCATTTGCAATGCGAGCATGCGGCACATCTCACCAAAGAATGTCCGGGCGTCTTTTTCAGAATCGAAATAATCATGCTTCCACCCCCAGTAAGTCCAGGCACCCGCCATGCGGTCGAAAACCTGTCTGCTGTCCGTTTCGGGCCCGTAACGTTCCTGCTGGTCCATTTTCTGGAGTGCTGCGGTATCGGCCTCCGAACGCTGAAGCCACTCCGGTACGCCTTTTTCCTTCACTTTTTTCAGCTGCGCCGGCACCCCTGCCTTGCGGAAGTATTTTTGTGCGATGATATCGGTCGCCACCTGAGACCAGGTTGTAGGCACCTTCACATTTTCCAGAAGAAAGACCAGGGAGCCGTCGGGGTTTCGTATTTCTGATTTTCTGGACTCAAAGCGAATCCCATCATAAGGACTGTCGGGATTCTCCCCGGTAAAATGTGGCGTGATCTTCATGGTGCACTTACGAAATTAATGGTTCGGTATTATCGGTTGTCATAAAAACGGGATGCTACGAGAAGCACCCCTAATTGCAGCGGAAATGCACTTTAATCAGGCATTTTTGCATGTGGATAAAATTGTGATCTGGTCTCGGAGATAGCAAAGATAATGCAAGGCAGCAAACAAAAAAGACCAACTTTCCCACATCTTTTCAACAGAAAACAAAGGGTTAAAAAGATACCCGCCATTGTGCATCTTAAATCAGGGTATGTGGATATGTTGTGGATAAGGTCACCTAAGGGACAATGCCACGGAGACCCGGTAATGCCTGGGGGCAACCGGATAGCCGGCGAGGATCTCGTAATGCTTACTGGTCAGGTTTCTGACTCCAAGACTGGTACGAACTACCGAAGGTCCCAGGTTCAGGTCCCATCCTGTGTCAATGTCCAGTCTTGTGTATCTGCCAAGTGGATCCAGGGGCGATGAGTGGTCCATGGTGGTGAAGCGCTGCCCAACGTGCTGGATGGACATACGAGCCCAGAGAAGTGCATCGAAATCGACCTGCAAGGTTCCTTTGTGCATCCACTCCGGCACATAGATCATCTGTTTGCCCACACTTCCATCCCCGGAGAAGCGCTCCCTTCGAATGGAAGCATCCGTGTATGTCAGGATGTAATGCGCATCCAGCCGGAAAAGACCCAGCGTTTGGTTTGACATGACAGATACTTCAACTCCCTGTGTCCGCAGTCTTTCAACATTTTGCGGTGCAAACATGCCACTGTCATCCGGTATCCACCGGATCCCGTCATCAAAATCATGACGGAAAAGGGTGATACCAGACACGAGGGTCCCGCCTGGTTGTGATGTGCCATATCGATCCTGACCGGAAGCCGAACCGTTCCTGCCGGCCGACACGTGCTGTTCCGGACGTGATGCTGCCGAATTGTTCTCCACATGGAATGCCCGGTCCGACCGTTTACCGATGGCGAGGGAAACACCTGCCTCGTAGGAATAGACCGTCTCCGGCTGCAAATCCGGGTTTCCTCCCGGACTCCAGTACAGGTCATTGAAAGTGGGGTTGTTACGGTTCCGGCCAGCCATACCCCGCAGCATCACAACATCCGATCCCGGGGAAACGGTGAAGCCCATGGCCGGGTTCAGGGCGGAATCAAAGAGGGAATGCCACTCCCATTCCAGGGACGGATAAAGGGTTAGCGTGCGCAGCGGTTCCCACGAGTGGTTCCACCTTGCCGACAGGTTTTGATGCTGCTCGTTTCCCGGATAATCATCCGATGTCACGGCCTGGGTGGCCCATTGGGTTGCCAGGTGACTTTCATGCGCATCCGACCAGACGTGGCGCAACGCGGGCTGAAACAGGAACATCCGGGCTGTACTGGTAGTGGCCGGATCGGTAAACTGGTCGTTGTAGTCCAATTCGTAATGATACCATCCCGCTGTTGCCGTCACCCATGTGCGATCCCACCCGTCAAAACCTGCCTGAAACATGGCCCGTGCGGATCGGTCGTCCTGCCGCGAAGGAAACGGGAAGAATACCGATCCTGGGAGATCATTGGATGTGTCGTCCAGCCAGACAAGGGAGCGAAACCGCCAGTCATTGTGCCGGTACGAACCGTGCGCCAGAATATGGGTGGAGGATTTCCGGTTGTTGTCCCTTCTGAGGGTTTCGTCCTGGCCGGGATCCGGATCCTTGAATGGAAAGTCATAGTCACCGCTTTGATGATATGCACGAATTCCACCTTCAAACGAGCCGCTGCGAAACGAGGAACCCAGGCCGGTCTGCCGATAGCCATAGCTTCCTGCGGACCGGGAGAGAAAAACCTTGTCCGGATGCGTCCGGGTCCGGATGGAGAGTGTGCCGCCGATGCCACCGGATCCGGACATGGCTGCCGGGTTGCCGGAAGAAGCCGATATCCCGTCCAGCAAACCGGAGGGGATCAATGACAGGTCGAATACGCCGAGCATGGGGTGGTTCAGTGGCATTTCTTCCCACACTACACGGGTATGTGTGGGCGAGAAACCGCGCTGTGAGGCCAGCGCCATGTTTCCTTCACCATAATCACGCACCAGGGCAAACGTATTGCCGGATACATGGTAGGAAGCCGATTCATGGGGCATCCGTCTGAGAACGAGGGGGTCGATATTCTGGATCCAGACCGGTTGTCTGTGGTCGGGAACCTGGATACGAGTGCCAATGACGCGTATTTCATCAAGATAAAGCGTATCGGCGGGTTGCGAAGCGGTGGCAAGTACAGGCAGAGATGTGACTGCAGACAGAATGGTAACTGCAATGAGTACCGGGATGATGTACCTCACGGAATGATGGGAACAGGTTGATTGGGCCATACCAATTTTTTATCAGCCGATGCTTTTAATCCCGAAAGCAGTGGCGGTTCGACATTCGGCAGGTCTCCTGGCTCCATTCCGCGACCGAATGGCCTTCCCATTCCGCAGTTGCGGAACAGTGGCTCAGGCAGGTTGCGATCACATTGGAATGTTACAGTTGCGGGTACAGCTCCCGGATTAAACGGGATTCCCTTTTCATTTCCATTCTGGAAGAACCGAATGCGATTGCATCCATAATAGCCAGTTGCCCCTATAAAATGCAATCACCTCCTGCTTGATTACGCGGAAAAGTTTTCCACACTCATGCAGGTTGATACTCTGTCATTGATTCTTTTTTAAGACTAATAGCCTAATTGAAAACCAGGATACTAAATTAGCCCAACCTAATTAACAATGCATAATCATCTAATAAAGAGTATACCATTTCTGCTTCCCTGCGTTATATATCGAATAACAGACACTTTTTGATTGCCAACAAGTTTAGTTAATGCTAACTTGGATGTATACAGCTAACAACTTGTTTGAAAATGGAAAAACCACGTCTCAGTGAATCACAGGAAGATTATCTCAAGGAGATCTTCAAACTCCGCGAAGTGAATGAAACGGTCAGCATGCAGGATCTCGCCCGAAAGCTGGACGTGCGTCCGCCATCGGTTACCGGTATGATCAAAAAACTGTGTGCCATGGACCTGGTGGAGCATGAACCCTACAAGGGGGTTCTGCTTACCAAAACCGGCGAAAAGATCGCCCTGGAAGTGTTGCGCCATCACCGGCTGCTGGAATTGTACCTGGCCCGCCATCTGAATTATTCATGGGACGAGATCCACGAGGAGGCAGAACGCCTTGAGCATGTCATCAGTGAAAAATTCGAGGCGGCCATTGCCGATCTGATGGGTCACCCTACCCACGATCCACATGGTGATCCCATACCCACAGCTGAACTGGAATTACCCGACACCCCAAATTTAATGCCCCTGAATACCTTTAAAAAAAGGATTGGGGTGACAATCGGCCGTATCATGACGCAGGACAGGGACATATTGAACCTGCTGTCACGCCTGGAGCTGATCCCCGGTAACAGCATTGCATTCATCAAAAATGATTCAGCCGGGATCAGGGTAAAGGTGGATGATAATCAATATCTCGTCCCGCACACCATTGCAAGGCTTATCTGGTGTGAAACTGTTGATTGATCTTCAAACCCGGAAAAGCACATAAGCGACCTGCAGAACTTATCATTGGACCAACATGCATCACCTTCGACACATCATAAGTATCATTTTCTTCAAGCCACAGATACGCCTGGCGACCGTTTTCGCCCTGGCAGTCCTTGTGATGTTTTCCGGATGTCAGAAGGAAGAGTCCCATTCCGACGATGACCGCCCGTTTGTCGTAACAACCACCAACCTGATCCGGGACGTGGTCGAACGGATCGGAGGGGACGACGTGAGGGTGATCAGCCTGATGGGTCCCGGCGTGGACCCACACGTTTACAGAGCCACACCGCGCGATTTTCGCCGAATGGAACAAGCTGACATCATCCTCTACAACGGGCTATTTCTTGAGGGACGACTTTCGGAAATACTGGACCGTCAGGGAGATAACTCGCGGGCCGTAACCGGATCCATCCCGAACGATAGACTCATCAGTGCAACAGATTTTGGTGGCTTATACGATCCTCATGTGTGGTTTGATGCTGAATTGTGGACCTATGTTGCCGAAGACGTGCGGGATGCGCTCTCCAAACTGCTACCGGATAAGGAAACCGAGTTTACGCGTCGCGCCGGGGAGTTTACAAAGGAGTTGCTGGAACTGCACGATTATGCAATCCATCGGGTTCAGGGCATACCCGAAGAACGCCGCATCCTCATCACGGCACATGACGCCTTCCGGTATTTCGGGCATGCTTACGACATTGAAGTACGCGGCCTTCAGGGGCTGAGCACGGCATCCGAATATGGTATCCAGGATGTGACGCGCATGGTATCCCTGATCATCGAACGAAATATTCCGGCAATTTTCATTGAAACCGGGGTAAGCACCCGCGCCATTGATTCCGTTATTTCCGGTGTACGCAACCGTGGCTATGAGGTCCGGCTTGGCGGGTCACTTTTCTCTGATTCCATGGGCCCCCTTGGAACCCCTGAGGGGACCTATGCCGGTATGTTCCGGCACAATGTGGAAACGATTGTGCAGGCACTCAGCGAAGAACTGCAACCATCCTGAATACTGAATCCAATACAGGCAACCCATGAACGAAATCGAGCAAACCCGAAATCCAACCGGGAATTCTTCCAATCCTCCCCTGGAGGTCCATGACCTGACCGTTGCCTATGATCAGAAACCGGTGCTCTGGGATATAGATTTCGAACTCCCGGAAGGCAGTCTCACGGCAATTATCGGTCCCAACGGTGCAGGAAAGTCCACGCTTGTGAAGGCCGCCATGGGATTGATCCCCGCATCCTCCGGTTATACCCTGATATATGGGAAACCCCTGGACAAGCAGCGTCATAGGGTCGCCTATGTGCCTCAGCGCGAATCGGTGGACTGGAATTTCCCGATCAGTGTAATGGATGTTGTGTTGATGGGACGGTATCCACACCTTCGATTGTTCCAGCGGCCGGGACGTGATGACCGGGATGTTGCCCTGGCTGCACTGAAGGAAATGGGAATGGAGCCATATCACAAACGGCAGATATCGCAACTGTCGGGCGGACAGCAACAGCGCGTGTTCCTTGCAAGGGCGCTTGCCCAGGACGCATCCATCTACCTGATGGATGAGCCGCTTGCAGGGGTGGATGCTGCCACTGAAGATGTGATATTCCAGAAGCTCAAGGAGTTGCGTGATGGTGGGAAAACGGTCGTCGTGGTCCACCATGATCTGCAGAGCGTGCCCGATAATTTTGACCGGGCCATGCTGCTGAATCTGAGAATGATCGCATGCGGCCCCGTTTCCGAGATATTCACGGACGAGAATCTCCAGAAAACGTATGGGGGCCGTCTGAACATCCTCAGCCAGATGATCGAGGAAAGCCGGCAGCAGCGGTTTGTCAGGGAGTCGGAATCCTGATACTACTCTTCTGTTGGCCCAACTATATAAATAAATAATGGATACGCTGATCGAATTTTTCTCGCTCCAGGATCCGAACATCCGATATGTTCTGGCAGGAACGATACTGCTCGGGATTTCCTCCGGGGCCCTGGGATGTTTTGCCATTTTGCGAAGACGGGCCCTGGTCGGTGACGCGGTAGCGCATTCCATTCTGCCGGGCGTGTGCCTTGCGTTTATCATTGCCGGAGGGAAAGATCCGTTCATGCTGATCCTGGGTGCCTTTGTGTTCGGGTTGCTGAGCATGGTGACGATGGATTTCATCTCCCGCAACAGCCGGATTGCACCGGACGCCTCCATCGGGATGGTGCTTTCGGTTTTTTTCGGATTGGGCGTCGTGTTGCTCACTTTCATCCAGACCACCGGTTACATTGACCAAAGCGGGCTTGACGATTTTCTTTTCGGACAGGCGGCATCGATGGTGGGTGACGATGTCATGGTTTTTGGTGGATTGAGCCTGCTCATACTGATTGTGACCATTCTCGTATTCAAGGAACTCAAGCTGGTGAGTTTTGATCCGTCGTATGCAAGAAGTATCGGATATCCGGTCAAGCGGATGGAGTTCCTGCTTGCGCTGCTGATGGTCCTGGTCATCACTGCCGGAATCCAGGCCGTTGGCGTCGTGCTCATGGCATCCATGCTGATCATTCCGGCGGCTGCAGCCCGATATTGGACCGACTCCCTGCGTGTCATGCTCCTGATTGCCGCCGGGGTTGGTGCCGTGTCCGGTGTGACCGGGTCGTTCATCAGCTATACAGCCCCGGCCATGCCGACCGGACCCTGGATGGTCGTCAGTGCCGCCTTCATATTTTTCCTTTCGTTCCTTCTTGCTCCCGGAAGAGGTGAAATTGCCCGCCATATTCAGAAAAGGAGGCTGTCGCACAAGGTTGCCTGTGAAAACATCCTCAAGACCCTGTATTCCATGGAAGAAGAGGATGGTCGCACCGACAGGCTCCGTCCTGCAAAGGAACTGCGAAAACGCAGGCACCTGGCAAGCAGGCGGATGAAAAAGGTTCTCTCCACCCTCCTGCGAAAAGGATATGTCACCTATTTTCGGGGGACACCAGATGGGTATCTGCTGACAGCGGACGGACGCAAGGAAGCAAAGCGGCTGGTTCGGGTGCATCGTCTGTGGGAGCAATATCTCAGTCAGCACCTTCAGATTGCGGAAGACCATGTCCACGAGGATGCCGAATCCATGGAGCATCTCATCACATCGGAAATCGAGGCCCAGCTGCGCACCTCCCTGGGATCACCGGCGCTTGACCCCCACAAGAGCACGATACCCTATGACAGCGATGAGGATGAGCCGGCAGGGGGAAAATCCGGTGACAAACACAAGCAGGGAGGCACGCCATGATCACTTCCACCGCCTGGATCATCATCACGGCAATTCTCGTGGCCACCTCCTGCGCACTTGTGGGCACATTCCTGGTGTTGCGCAAGATGTCGCTCATGGGCGACGCCATCGCACATGCCGTACTGCCCGGAATAGTGATCGCCTTTCTGCTTACGGCAAGCCGGAACACGTTTCCCATGCTGATCGGCGCCGGTCTGTTCGGCCTGCTCACTGTCTGGCTTACCGAGGAACTGAGCAAAAAGGGCCGCATATTCCACGATGCCTCCATGGGTATCGTGTTCACCACGCTCTTTGCCATTGGGGTCATCATGATCTCCCTTTTTGCTGCGAACGTTGATATTGACCAGGAGTGCGTGCTCTATGGAGAAATTGCCTATGTCCCGTGGGATCTTTGGGTCTGGCGGGGAACCAACATGGGACCGCGTCCCGTGTGGATCCTGGGTCTGGTCCTGGTGATAAATGTCAGTTTCATCACGCTGATGTACAAGGAGCTGAAAACATACAGTTTCAGTCCGCAACTGGCGGCTACTTTGGGACTGCCGGTCGGATTGATCCACTATGGCCTGATGGGGACGGTCTCCTTCACCACCATTGCCTCGTTTGAAAGCGTTGGAGCCATACTGGTCGTGGCGTTGCTGATCGTGCCGCCGGCAACGGCTTATCTGCTGACAGACCGGCTCCACCGACTGCTTCTCCTGGCGGTTTTCTTCGGCATTACATCGGCCGTGGGCGGGTACTACATGGCTTTATGGATCAACAGTTCCATTGCCGGGGCCATTGCCGTAGTGAACGGGTTGCAGTTTGCCCTTGTTTTCCTGCTCGCACCTAAATACGGGCTGCTGGGAAAAAAACTTGCCGGACGTCGCATCAGGAAATCCGGCCCCGAAATGATCTCGCATCCGGAACCAAATGATGTCAGGAAATCATTATCTTGAGGACCATGATCTTCCTGAAAATCCAACAACCGCATGCTGTCTGAAGAACAAAGAACAGAGATCAAAGCGATCATTGAAACGATGATCGCCGAGGCAGAAAAGGAACTGCTGCTTTTGAAGGAACTCACGGCAGCCGTGGCGCCGGACACGGCCATAGGACGTATATCGCGCATGGACGCCATCAACAACAAGACGGTCAATGACGCCGCGTACCGGAATACACGAAAGCGGCTGAAGCAATTGTACAATGTGCAGGAGATGGTGGATGATCCATCGTACGGGAAGTGTGTCCGCTGCGGCAAGCCCATTGCCTATGAGCGGATCATGATCATGCCGGAGAAAAGGGTCTGCGTGCATTGCTCCACCTGAACTTGTGCAAACAGGAC
>SKWQ01000072.1 GCA_007128855.1 Balneolales bacterium | reverse complement strand
CCACCAGTTTGCCGGAAGATATACAGTATCAATCGCTTAGGACCATACCGGGTTTTGAAGAAGTAGTCATGATACGTCCCGGATATGCCATTGAATATGACTATTTCCCGCCACACCAGATCCGTCGGAGTTTAGAAACAAAACTGGTGGAGAGTCTTTACTTTGCCGGACAGATTAACGGTACCACCGGCTATGAGGAAGCAGCAAGCCAGGGGCTTATGGCCGGAATAAATGCCGCCCGCAAAATCAATGGCCAAACTGAGGTCGTGCTTCAGCGCTCGGAAGCCTATATCGGAGTACTCATTGACGACTTGGTCAACAAGGGCACAGAGGAACCCTACCGCATGTTCACATCTCGTGCTGAACACCGGATACTGCTACGTCAGGACAATGCCGATCTTCGCCTCACCCCTCCTGGAATTGAGATCGGACTTGTAACTGAGGACCGGAAAAACAGGTTTGAAACCAAACAGAATGAAATTAACCGGCTATCTTCGCTGCTAACCGACTACAGCGCCCGTCCGGATGTTTTCAACGATTACCTGGAGTCCATCGGACAAGCTACTCTGCGTCAATCGTTGAAGATCCCAAAACTCATCACGCGTCCACACCTTTCACTTTTTGATCTCATATCCCATGACTCCGAACTTCGGGGACTGGTAACCGGCATCACTTCAAATGACCTGGTCATCGAACAGGTCGAAATTCAGCTCAAATACGAAGGGTACATCGAAAAGGAGCACGAAATGGTACGCCATATCCGCGACAAAGAAGACATGCGGATCCCCGGAAAGATCAACTATGACAATTTGCACAGTTTGTCCAGCGAGGGGAAACAGAAACTTAAAAAGGTCCGGCCCGAAACAATTGGACAAGCTGGCAGGATCAGTGGGGTCTCCGCAAGTGATGTTGCCGTATTGATGGTATATTTGAACAATTGACATCATACGATGTTTCACGTGAAACATCGTATCGAACACACCCGGACACGCTGCCCGATCCTCTCTTCCATGAGTATAATTCCTCTAAAAGAAATCCCTCAATCGAATGTTTCACGTGAAACATTCGAACTGGTTGACCGGTTATTTGAGAAAAACCGTGAACGGTTTTCATTTTTATCTGATAAGTGGGAGTGGTGGAATCGCTCGGTCAACCTGTTCAGCAGGAATACAGATAAAGATGCTCTTGATAAACATATTTATCACAGCCTGATTCTTGTTGCACATACAATGGTCTCGCCGACCAGTCTGGTAGTCGATGCCGGCACCGGGGGTGGGTTGCCGGGACTGCCCATGGCCATAGCCATGCCGGAAACGAATTTTGCGCTTGTGGACAAGGTTCAGAAAAAATGCCTTGCGGTCCGCAACATCATCCGGTCTCTTGGACTGAAAAACACACAGGTGTATCATTCAGATATTGCCAGGATTTCCTTTGAACAGCCATATCGCGTCGTATCAAAGCATGCTTTTCCAGTCAAAGCCATTCTTGCGGCTCTTGAAGACAAGAATTGGACGGAGGTTGCCATGCTGAAGGGTAGGGAGGTGCTTTCTGAGCTGGATGAAGAGCTCCTTGTGAAATATCGTTTTTCTTTTCTTCACCTTGATCTTGCAAAGGATGTTTTTTTTAAAGACAAGGGTGTCCTGTTAATTCACAAATCAAATGATCGCATTTTACCATGAACAGCAATGAACGGCGGCTGAAAGTCCTGTACATGCTTCAGTCGGGAAAAAGGGTGACCAGCCGGACGCTGATGGAGGAATTCGGTATCAGCAAGCGAACAGTTTTCCGTGATCTGCAGGTTATCCATAAGCTTGGCGTACCGGTTACGCATTACCCGGAAACGGGGTATGGGGTACTTCGTGATGGTCTGATACCGGCAATCATGTTTACGTTCAGGGAACTCGCCGTAATTATGATGGGCCTTTCTTTTGTCCGGTCACAAGTGGATAAAGAAATGGTCACGGATGCTGAAAATGTCGCCTTGAAAATCCGAAGTGCCATTCCTGCCACACTTCAGACTCAAATGAACGTCCTGGAAAACCGAACCCTGGTGTCCCCGTATATACGAAACGTTGCAGAGCGTGCTTCAGGCGGTGACTGGTTTACCCTTTGTTCCGCTTTCGTCGAAAAAAACCCCGTTTCCTTTGACTATCAGGATCGTAAAAAAAAGATTTCACGCCGGACCATTGACCCGCACCTACTTGTTCACTACACGGACCATTGGAACGTCATCGGATTCTGTCATGATCGCAAGGCGCTCCGAAACTTTATGCTTTCACGGATGGAAAACATCACCATCAATGAACGGCCATTCATGAGAAAGCGGGAGTACGGTAATGAGGAGCTGCTTTACGGGCGTTCTGAGGAAAATATTACCGTCACCCTACAGGTAAACCTGGAAAAATCATTCTCTCTGTTGACGGAACTTCCCGGCAGGGTTGTATCACGTTCAACTGACGGCGATAAACTGACACTGACTTTTCAGATTGATGACCTGGACTTTATAAACGAATGGCTGCTCCGGTTCGGCAAGCACATTTCAATATGCGCCCCTCCCGAACTGATCCGGAAAAGGGACGCCTACCTGAAAGAGCTTCTGCGAACATAGCCCTTTATATATTGTTTTATTCTACTTACAACTCTTCATCAAATCCCAGCTGACCACTGCCACCGGCCTGGTCGCGATTCTCGTCATTATCCGGACCATTGCCGTCATTGCTGGCGGATAGATCATCGGTGTCTCTTGTAAGATCCACCTCTTCCCCATTTTCACCTACTTTCCTTGCGGTATCGGCCTCATCATCACTGACCACCCGGGTGATGCCGGAGATATGGTCGGTGCCGCCAAGCCGCATCATCCTGACACCTTGCGTGTTTCGGCCCATCGACCTGATATCCTTGCTGTGCATGCGGATGATTTTTCCCTTTTCGGTAATGATCATAAGGTCGTCATTGTCGCTAACCTCTTTGAGCGCAATGAGTTTGCCTGTCTTTGGAGTGATCTTCAGCGTGATGACCCCCTTGCCTCCACGTGTTTGCTCGCGATAATCATCTACAAGGCTTCTCTTGCCATAACCCTGCTCTGACAGGGCCAGAACAGTTGCATCGTTCGTGCTCTTGATGACAACCATGTCCACCACTTTGTCATTTTTGTCGGAGAGGTTGATGCCGCGTACTCCCCTTGTGTTCCTGCCCATAAGGCGGACATCCGTCTCACGGAAACGGATGGCCCGGCCATTTTTGGCGCCAAGCAATATTGTGCTCTTTCCGTCTGTAAGGCTTGCGCTGAGCAGGCAGTCGTCATCATCCACGCTGATGGCGAGGATACCGTTTTTCCTCGGACGACTGTACGCTTCGAGGCTGGTCTTCTTTACAATGCCTTTTTCGGTGGCCATGATGATGTTGTGATTCTTGGTATAGTTTTCATCATCAAGCGTTTTGACCGGCACAAATGCCTGAACCCTGTCATCCTTCTCTATCTCGATGAGGTTAACAATGGCCCGGCCACGACTCAGTCTCGTTCCCTCGGGAATTTCGTACACTTTGAGCCAGTAGCATTTTCCGTTTTTGGTGAAGAAAAGTATGTAGTTGTGGTTTGTGGCCACAAACAGGTGCTCTACATACTCATCATCCTTGGTGGTGGCTCCTTTCATTCCGGACCCGCCCCGTTTTTGCCGGCGATATCCGCTGACTGGCGTGCGTTTGATATATCCGGTGTTGGATATGGTTACGACCACATCCTCGTCGGCAATCATGTCCTCGATGTTGAAATCTTCGGCGGAATACACGATCTGGGTACGTCGTTGGTCACCATAGCGCTGGTTCAGCGCTTCCAGTTCATCGACAATGATCTTATTCTGAACATCCCTGCTGGTCAGGATCCTGCGGAATTCACGGATCTGCTCAAGGATATCCTTGTATTCGAGCTCAATTTTATCTCTTTCGAGAGCTGTGAGTTTCTGCAGCCTCATGTCGAGGATCGCTTTGGCCTGCAGGTCGCTCAGTCCGAACCGCCTTCTCAGACGATCATTTGCCTCGGGTACGTTGCCGGATGAACGGATGGTCTGGATCACCTCATCGAGGTTGTCAACACCGATTTTAAGTCCTTCCAGAATGTGAGCCCGCGACTCGGCCTGCTCCAGGTCGTAGAGCGTCCGCCTGATAATCACTTCAATCCGATGTTCGACGAAGTGCTTTATGATCTTCTTCAGGTTCATAACTTTTGGCCGGCCTTTTACAAGGGCCAGGTTGATGATCCCGAAGGTGTGCTGCATCTGGGTGTACTTGTAGAGCTGATTCAGCACCACGCTGGGTACAGCACCACGTTTGAGCATGATCACGACCCTCATTCCCTCGCGGTCCGACTCATCGCGGACATCGCTGATATCCGTAATTTTTTCTGACTGTACCAGGAAGGCGATCTTTTCGATAAGGGTGGCCTTGTTCACCTGGTAGGGTATTTCCGTGACCACAATTTGCTCACGATTGCCCCTCAGCTCTTCAACCGAGGCAAGAGCCCGCTGCACTACGCGTCCGCGCCCGGTTTCATAAGCCTCTTTGACACCATCATAGCCATAAATAATACCGCCTGTAGGAAAATCAGGGGCGGTAATGTGCTTCATCAGGTCTGCAATTTCTATTTCCGGATCCTGGATGTAGGCCTTGATCCCGTTGACCACCTCGGTCATGTTGTGAGGCGGCATATTGGTCGCCATCCCCACGGCGATACCCGAAGAACCGTTGAGCAGCAGATTCGGAACCATCGAGGGCATGACCGACGGCTCGGTGAGCGTATCGTCGAAGTTCGGTTGAAAATCTACCGTATTCTTGTTGATATCTGACAGTATCTCCTCCGCCAGGCGATCCATCCGCACTTCTGTGTATCGCATGGCTGCCGCAGAGTCACCGTCAACAGAACCGAAATTGCCCTGTCCGTCGACCAGCGTGTACCGCATGGAAAAGTCCTGCGCCATCCGGACGATGGTATCGTAAACCGCGGAATCTCCGTGAGGGTGGTACTTACCGAGGACCTCACCGACAATACGGGCACTTTTTTTGTAGGCGCGATTGTGGAGCATCCCCAGTTCGCTCATGCCGAACAAAACCCGCCGGTGTACCGGCTTGAGTCCGTCACGAACATCGGGCAGGGCCCTGGCTACGATTACCGACATCGAATAATCGATGTAGGATGATTTCATCTCATCTTCGAGATTGATTTTTATGATCTTGTCTGACATCGGAGAATTCGTGCTTTAGATATCGAGTTTGGCGTATTTGGCATTTCGTTCGATAAAGGCCCGCCGCGGTTCCACCATATCGCCCATAAGTACGGTGAACAGTTTGTCGGCTGCGGCGGCGCTTTCAATGGTAACCTGTTGCAGCGTACGGGTTTCCGGATTCATCGTTGTGTCCCACAGCTGATCCGGGTTCATTTCACCAAGTCCCTTGTAGCGTGAGACATCTATCTTTCTGGTGCTTTTTTTCATCGTTTTGAGGATCTTGTCCCTGCTGTCGTCTTCCCAGGCGTACTCAATCTTGCTGCCCTGGGTTATCTTGTACAGAGGCGGAGTAGCAATGTATACGTGTCCACCCTCAATGAGCGGCTGCATGTAACGGTAGAAAAACGTAAGGAGCAGTGTGCGGATGTGGGATCCGTCCACATCGGCATCGGTCATGATAATGAGTTTGTGGTACCGCAGATTCGAGATGTCGAAATCCTCGATAAACCCGACGCCGACACCAAGTGCGGTAATGATTGCCCTGATTTCATTGTTCTCCAGGATTTTACCCACCCGGGCCTTCTCAACGTTCAGGATTTTTCCACGAAGCGGAAGGATGGCCTGGAAGCTTCTGTTCCGTCCTGATTTGGCCGATCCACCTGCAGAATCACCCTCGACCAGGTAAATCTCACAATGGGCAGGGTCATTGATGGAGCAGTCGGCAAGCTTGCCCGGAAGTCCCATCCCCGCCATGGCGCTTTTCCTCTGGACCAGCTGGCGGGCCTTGCGGGCCGCCTCGCGTGCCTCAGCTGCCCTCATCACCTTATCGATGACCGACCGGGCCATTTTGGGATTGAGTTCGAGATATTCGTTCAATTTCTCATAGACGACCACCTCAACCGCACTCTGCACTTCTGAGTTGCCCAGCTTGGTCTTGGTCTGGCCTTCAAACTGAGGTTCCTGGACCTTGATGCTGATCACGGCGGTCAGTCCTTCGCGGAAATCCTCCCCGCTGACGGCGAACTTTCCCTTGATAAGCCGGTTCTTTTCGCCATAATTCTTCAAAGCCCGGGTCAGGGCCCGGCGGAATCCGGAGATATGTGTCCCGCCTTCATGCGTATTGATGTTGTTCACATAGGAATGCACGTTCTCGGAATAGGAGCTGGTATACTGCATGGCCACCTCCACGGGAACATCCTCGATTTCTCCGGAGAAATACATGATTTCCGGGACGAGCGGTTCGCGGCCCTCATCCAGATACTTCACAAAATCCTTGATCCCGCCCTCGTAGTGAAACACTTCCTTGAGCGGTTCTTCTTCCCTCAAATCTTCCAGCTCAATGGTCACTTCCGGGTTCAGGAAGGCAAGCTCCCTCATCCTTTCGGCGATGATCTCAAACCGGAATTCAATGATCTGGGTGAAAATGGAATCATCCGGTTCAAACGTGATGATGGTACCCGTTTTATCCGTGGTGCCGGTTTTCTTCAAGGGCCGGACGGTCTTGCCGTACTCGAATCCCATGACATGCACTTCATTGTCGCGATGGATTTCGACATCAAACCTTTTTGCCAATGCATTTACACAACTTACACCGACACCGTGAAGTCCACCGGATACCTTGTAGGAGTCCTTGTCGAATTTACCGCCGGCATGCAATTTCGTGAGTACGAGCTCCACGGCGGGTATGCCGAATTTTTCGTGCATATCCACAGGAATACCGCGACCGTTATCCTCAATGGTAATAGAGTTGTCCTTGTTGATTTTCAGGCCGATATAATCGCAATACCCGACCAGGGCTTCATCGATGGAGTTATCGACCACCTCATTGATCAGGTGATGGAGGCCCCGCTGACCCGTGTCGCCAATGTACATCGATGGACGCTTTCTGACCGCCTCCAAACCTTCCAGAACCTGAATGTTGGATGCCTTGTATTCCGGTGTTTTTTGCATGCTCATTTTGAATGGATGGGGTTAGCTGTCTGATCGGAGTCCGGCCGGTAAGGACTACCGCATTTTTCTTCCAATTTAATTACTGAAAATAGGCCTTAATCGCATCATTTCAAAACAACTTATGTTAAATATCGGCTTTTCTGACAAAATGCTTCCTGGGGAGAATTCCGGGTTTTGGGATGACGGGTTTGCCCTGGTGTTTCAAGTTATTTGGAGGTTATATACCTATCACAAAGTTTGTTTTTTGAAATTTTTTGGGCTATATTTGGCGTCTGTCTGTAAATAATCCACCTGATTGAAAGAAGATCATGTCATTGCGCGACGATATTTTCGGAACAAAGGCCCTGAACGGGTACCGGTCCTCCAAGTCAAACAACAAGACCAAACATCTCTTCAAGCTGAATCTTCAGAAGAGACGGTTTTACATTCCTGAGGAAGACCGCTGGGTCACGTTGCGGGTAACCGCTAAAACAGTGCGTACCATCAACCGCAAAGGTATTACTGCGGTTTTGAAAGAGGCCCGGGAAAAAGGCACCCTTAACAAAAATATTTAACATCGGTTATGGCGAAGGCAAAAGGAAATCGCATACAGGTAATTTTGGAGTGCACCGAAGCACCGGGAACTTCCCGCTACGTGACTACGAAGAACAGAAGAACCACCACAAACCGGCTGGAATTGAAGAAATTCAATGCCAAGCTGCGCAAGCATACCCTCCATAAAGAGATTAAATAAGGAACAGCATTATGGCCAAGAAACAGATTTACGGGGAACAGGTCCTCGCGGCAAAGGCTACCCAGAGGAAAATGGTCAAGGTAATCCTCTCCAAGAAGTCCGAGAAAGGCAAAGTGGCCTTCCATGAATCCACCATGGAACAGGATCAGGTAAAGGATTTTATTGCCCGTCAGAAATCCTGATCTGTCCCCTTCCTGTATTTTTTAAAGGTTATGCATCCGTTGTGTAACCTTTTTTTGTTTGCTTAAACTGGCTAATTTGAAGTGATATGCATGCATGGGCGGAATGGCCACTATCAATGGCTTTCCGGAAACGACAATCTGCTGCAACATCTACGATTACGTTATTATGAGTACCACATACGACAAGATAGTCCAGGACCTCAAAGATGCCATGCGTTCCAAAGACGCTCCCCGTCTCCAGGTGCTGCGTTCACTGAAAGCAAAAATTCTGGAAAAAGAGATCAGTGAAAGAAAGGGCACCGATGTCACCCTGGCCGAGAACCAGGTGCACGAAGTGCTCATGAAGGCTGCAAAGCAGCGCAAGGACTCCATCTCGCAATATAAGGATGCCGGTCGCAACGACCTTGCCGAAACGGAGGAGTATGAGTTGACGGTAATCGAGTCCTATCTGCCGGAAATGCTTTCTGAAGATGAGATACGCACCATGGCATCGAAGGTCCTCGAAAAAACCGGCGCATCTTCCCCGTCTGATATGGGCAAGGTGATGGGGGCACTTATGCCAAAGGTGAAGGGAAAGGCGGACGGCGCCATGGTCAATCGGGTTGTCCGTGAACTGTTGGAATCCTTATGAGCCTTTTGGACGCCATTATCATCCTTTTTATTGCAATTTTTGCCTGGAAAGGATTCCGTAATGGTCTGGTCAAGGAAGTTTTTCGCATCGTTGGCCTCGTATTGGCCATTTTCGTCGCGTTCCAGTATGCCCATGCCGCCGGCGCCGTGGTGGGCATCTTCTTGAAGATCCAGGATGTCTACCTCCCCTTCATTGGATTTGCCCTACTCTTCATTGCCGCACAGATTGCCGTGCACATCGGCGTGCTCTTCATGGACAAACTGATCCAGCTGCTGTTGCTGAGCATTCCAAACCGGATGTTCGGGGGACTGTTCGGCATACTCAAGTGCAGCCTGATCATCAGTGTCCTGCTTATTTTTTCAGCCGGCTTCGGTATCCCCGGCAATGAAACCAAAAAGGAATCCCTGCTCTACGCACCAATGCTGAAAGTGGCTCCGGCCTCCTATGACATCGTGGCCCGTGTCCTGCCCGGCGTAAAACCCTACCGGGAATCTGTTGAACGCTATCTCTCCATACCCGAAGTAAGTGATTAATGACATGCCTATCCCAACTGTAAAAGAACAACTTGAAATAATTGAAAGGGGGACTGTTGAAATCGTGCCCCATGAGGAACTGATCCGGAAACTGGAGCACTCTCACAAGACCCAGACCCCGCTTAGGGTCAAACTTGGATGCGACCCGACCCGACCCGACCTTCACCTTGGCCATTCGGTGATACTCCGGAAGATGCGTCAGTTCCAGGACCTCGGCCACCATACCATCCTCATCATCGGCGATTTTACCGCCATGATCGGCGATCCGTCCGGCGCCAATAAAACACGCCCAGCGCTCACCCGCGAGGATGTGGTCGCTAACGGACGCTCCTACTTCGAACAAGCCTCCAAAATCCTCGATCCCGACAAAACAGAGATCGTTTATAACTCAGATTGGCTTGCGCCTATGAGTTTTGAGGATGTCATCCGTCTGGCCTCCCATTACACCGTGGCTCGTATGATCGAGCGGGACGATTTCACGAAACGCTACCAGAACAACGACACCATTTCGCTCCACGAATTTCTGTATCCGCTGGCCCAGGGGCAGGATTCAGTCCACCTGAAATCGGATATCGAACTGGGCGGAATAGACCAGAAATTCAATCTTCTTGTCGGCAGGCATCTTCAGAAGGAATTCGGACAGTCGCAGCAGGTGTGCCTGATGATGCCGCTGCTCGTCGGAACCGACGGCACCCAGAAAATGTCCAAGTCGTACGACAATTACATCGGTATCGATGAAAAGCCAGAGGATATGTACGGAAAGGCGCTATCCATCCCCGATGAACTGATCTACCCCTATTTCGAACTGGTCACCGATATCGATCAGGAGCGCCTTCCCGAGACGAAAAAAATGGCGGAAAGCGATCCGCGGAATACAAAGCACCAGCTTGCGTGGACCGTTACCAGGATGTACCACGGCGCCGAAGCGGCGGACCAGGCCCGGACCCATTTTGAAAAAACCGTTATCCAGAAAGATGTCCCGGATGACATGCCTGAATTCCATTTTACTTCGGATGCCGGACACGGACTCCTGGATGTGATCCGTGAAACCGGGTTCGTGCCCAGCAGCAGCGAGGCGCGTCGCCTGGTTGTTCAGGGCGGGGTCACCGTTGATGGTGAAAAAATCACGGACCCACGCTACCGGTTTGAAGCTGGCACGGAAAGTGAATACGTCCTGAAGGCCGGAAAAAGAAAATTTGGGAAGCTGATTTTCAGGAGTTGACGGGACTTCCACGACGGGACTCACTCCGGCGGGACTTCCCAAACGGACTTCGCCGACAGACTTCACCGACGCACCCCCTACTTTCCTGCTCTGTAGACACACATTGGAGGGATGTTGAGATACTCCATCTCCGTTTCCACTTTCGGGAAATATTCCTGCAGGTGCGATTTCAGGTGGGATGAGGTCTGGTAGCCCAGGAACAACCCCTGTTCTCCCAGCAAATCGGCCGACTCCTGCAAAATCTTATGCTTTATCTCCTTATTCAGAAAGGAAAAGGGGATTCCCGAGATGATATAGTCCACACGATCCCAATTACGCGCTGCGGCAATCTCGCGTACGTCCTCGGCGCTTTGGTTGACCACCGACAGCCGCTCATCCTCATAATTTCGCAGCGACCTCGCGAAATCACCGTTTGTCTCAATGGCGATGATTCCGGATCCCGGTGTCAGTTTTTCCAGGAAGACCTTTGTGAACACCCCGTCGGCCGGACCGAATTCAATGATGCGCAGGTCCCTGTCGAAATCGATGTGCCGGCAGACCCGTTCAATGGTGAACCGGGATGTTGGTGTTATGGAGGCCACCTGCCGGTCTTTCAGGAAATTCTTGATATAGGAAAGCGTTCCCATCCTCTATGCACTCTGCGTTTTACGGTACTTAATTATACATATCATACGAATCGTGCCGAATAATTGGAAATCTTTTCTTGTCGCGCACCGGGACATTATTTCAATTCTTTTTCGACCTGGGCGATCTGGTCACGGATCCGCGCCGCCTCCTCAAATTCCATGTTCTTTGCGGCGGTGCGCATGGCTTCCTTCAGGTACGCGACAAAAGCACTTTTATCCTCAAAGACAACCTCTTTCATAGCTGGTGAGGCTTTGTAACGGATGCCGTCATCGGCGACCTTTACCTGTTCAAGTGCATCTGATGACTCCTCTCCACCATGGATTTCGAATGATTTGGCACCGATAAGGTTCGGATCCACCAGGGGCTTGAGTTCCTTGGTGATCGTCGTCGGGGTGATGTTGTGTCGTTCGTTATATTCCTGCTGGACCTTTCTCCTGCGTTCGGTTTCATCGATCACCCGCCGCATGCTTTCCGTGATCTTGTCCGCGTACATGATTACACGACCATCCACATTCCGCGCCGCACGTCCCGATATCTGGAACAGCGACGTGTCCGAGCGGAGGAAACCCTCTTTGTCGGCGTCCAGTATGGCAACAAGTCCCAGCTCGGGAATGTCGATACCCTCACGGAGCAGATTGATGCCCACCAGGACGTCATAATCGCCCCTGCGGTAGCGGTACAGCACCTCCACCCGCTCCAGGGCATCCAGTTCACTGTGCATGTAGGCCGCCTTGATCCCGAGATCTTTCAGATACTGTGACAATTCCTCACTCATGCGCTTCGTCAGGGTCAGGCAAAGCACCCGCTGGCTTTTCGCGACCGCCTTCTGGATTTCCCCGACGATATCATCGATTTGATAAGCCAGGGGCCGGACCTCTATTTTAGGCTCCATGAGTCCGGTTGGACGGATGATCTGCTCCACAAACGCCCCTTCGCTTTTTTCAAGTTCGTAATCAGACGGCGTTGCGCTCACGAAGATGCATTGGTTGATCATCGACTCCCACTCCCCGAAGGTCAGCGGCCGGTTGTCAAGTGCCGAGGGGAGCCGGAAGCCATGATCCACCAGGTTGATTTTTCGAGACCGGTCCCCCCCGTACATGGCCCCGACCTGGGGCACGGTCTGGTGGGACTCATCCACAATGAGCAGGAAATCCTTCGGGAAGTAGTCGAACAGGCAGTAGGGGCGCTCCCCGGGTTTGCGTCCGGCCAGGTAACGCGAATAGTTCTCGATGCCCGGACAGAATCCGATCTCCTGCATCATTTCGATGTCGAACATGGTCCGCTGCTCCAGTCGCTGCGCCTCCAGGTATTTCTCCTCGGATCGCATCACGTCGAGGCACAGGTCGAGTTCATCGCGGATCTGGACGATGGCGGTCTTGAGCCGCTCCTTTGTTGTCACATAATGGGACGCCGGATAGACGAAAAACTGGTCTGTTTCTTCCAGGAGCTCGCCTGTATCGGGGTCGAACAGAGTGAGGGTCTCGATCTCATCCCCCCAGAAAGAAATGCGCAGGGCATGCTCGGAGTAGGCGGGGTAAAGGTCCACCACATCGCCGCGGACCCGGAATTTGGCCCGTTCAAACTGGTGGTCGTTGCGGCTGTAGTGGAGGTCCACCAGGTCATAGAGCAGCTTGTTCCTGGGGATCTCCTCTCCTGTTTTCAACCGGATGATCAGCTGCTCATATTCGCTCGGCGATCCGATGCCATAGATGCAGCTCACCGAGGAGACGATGATGACATCCCGGCGGCCGGAAAGCAGCGAACTGGTGGCCCGCAGGCGGAGGCGCTGGATCTCATCATTTATGGAAAGGTCTTTTTCGATGTACTTGTCCTGCGTGGCGATGTACGCCTCTGGCTGGTAGTAGTCGTAATAGGAGATGAAAAACTCGACGCAGTTTTCCGGGAAATAGTCACTGAGCTCACGGTAAAGCTGGGCGGCCAGGGTTTTGTTGTGGCTCATCACCAGGGTCGGTTTCCCGATTTTCTCGACAACCGAGGCCATGGTGCGTGTTTTTCCCGATCCGGTTATCCCCAGCAGCGTCTGGTATCTGTCGCCCTTGCGCAATCCGTCCAGCAGTTCGGCTATCGCATTGGGCTGGTCGCCGGCGGGCTTAAACGGGGAAACAAGTTTGAAATCGGACATCCGTTCTTTTTCTATTCAATAAATCATTACATTTTACAGCCGGGAACCCGGCGGTCCTGCCTGCACTACAGGCCGCCTGGCCGGTTATTCACTACGTGGTGACAAGCGAAGGTACCAAAAGAAATCCGGATTCCGCCTGTTCTCAAAACACGTACATGATAGACAAGCCAGGGATCGTTTCATTACAGTTTTTTTTGAATCCAGCCGGGGTTGTCACCGAACCGGCAATGTGATAACGTCCGTCCGGGATTCCACCACTGCGATTCACCGCTGCCTAAAAACGTATTTGCTGACCGCTTCATTACAGTGTACCGCGATTAAGATGAAACAGAAACAGAACCGTAACATGAATCAAAACCAAAACAGTCTGAATGCGTTTCGGGAGCGCATTGATGACATCGATGATGAGATCCTCCGGCTCCTTCGCGAAAGAAACGAGACGGTCAAAAAGGTCATATCCACAAAAATACAAAATAAACTGCCCATTTTTGTGCCGGACCGGGAGGATGAGAAAATCACCGGCTTCCGCTCCAGGGCGGACGAGCTCGGGCTGGATGCCGACTGGGCGGAGGATTTCCTGCGCATGATCATGAGCTCCTCGCGTGCCTACCAGTCGGGCAAGTCCTTTCCGCAGACCAGCGCCGGCAGCAAGAACATCCTGATGGTCGGAGGACGCGGCGGCATGGGCTCCCTCTACGCGCGCATCGCCGAACTGTCCGGTCACAAAGTGACCATCCTGGACCGGGAGGATTGGGACCGGGTGGAAGAGCTGACGCGCGGACAGGACCTGGTCATCATCACCGTACCCATCAACGTCACCGAGGAGATCATCGAGCGCATCGGGCCATATCTTGAATCAAATACCATTTTGGCCGATTTCACCAGCAACAAGACCCACATTCTGGATGCCATGATGCTCGCCCATAAGGGTCCGGTCGTCGCACTTCACCCGATGCACGGTCCCGATGTGATCAATGTCTCGCGCCAGCTGATGATGGTCTGTCCCGGCCGGGATGAAACGGCCTCTGAATGGCTTCTGGAGCAGTTCCGCCTGTGGGGGCTTCGCATCAAGTTCGTGGATCCGGAGCAGCACGACCGGGCGATGCACCTTATCCAGGGGCTGCGGCACTTCGTGGCCCTGCTACACGGATCGTTCATGCGGGATTTTGACCTCAAACCTGAGGATATGGCCGACTTTTCGAGTCCGATCTACCGCGCCGAACTCATGATGACGGGCAGGATCTTTGCGCAGGACGCCGAGCTCTATGCCGATATCGTCTTTTCCACGTTCGAGCGGCGCACGCTGCTGATCGAGTTCCTTGAGCACCACAAAAAGCTGGCCGTGCTCGTGATGAACAACGACCGCGAGGGCTTCATCCGCGAGTTCCAAAAAATCAATTCGTTTTTCGGTGCGTTTGCCGAACAGGCCCTCACCGAAAGCAGCTACATGATCAACCGGCTGGCCGACCGCTTCGGATGATCGCTGAATTCATGAACACTGAACACATATCGCTGAAGACATATTTACTTCAAAATTCAAAGCAACAGTCCAATGAACGACACACTCCACATCTACCCACCCGCTCATCGCCTTTCATTGCGCACATACCGACGAACACTACGGGTCTTGGCGCTGTGCATCATCACTGTCATGGCAGCTGGCGCCGTCTCGGACGTCCAGGCCGACGAAAAACGTCTCATTGCCCCCGAGGATCTCTGGAACATGAAACGCGCCGGAACGGGGGATGCTTCGCCGGATGGAAACAGGATCGTATTCCCGGTAACCCGTTATGATATCGAAGAAAACCGCTCATACACGAATCTGTACCTGTCCAACCTGGACGGCACCGGCCTTCGGCGGTTCACAGCCCAGGACTCCGACCGTCAGCCCGCCTGGAGTCCCGACGCAAGCCGCATTGCCTTCGTTTCGGGACGCGACGGGGCCCCGGCACAGATCTACCTTATCCATGTGGATGGAGGCGAGGCCGAGCGCCTCACGGACATGCCGGTTTCCGTATCCGCACCGAAATGGTTTCCGGACGGTAAACATATCGCGTTTGTGGCCAATGTCATACCGGGTTACGAAAGCGACTTCGACCGCCTGAAGGAGATGATCCGGGAGCAGGAGGAGAGCAAGGTCAGCGCCAAGGTGACCGAAAACCGTATTTACCGGCACTGGGACCGCTGGCTGACGGATGGCCGGTATCCACGCATTTTCAAAGTCAATGTGGAAAGCGGCGAGGTCACCGATCTGATGCCGGGCTCGCGCCGGTTTTTTGCGATGATGGGGGCCGCAGAATTCGACATCTCGCCGGACGGAAAGGAGATTGCCGTATCCGCCAACAGCAATCCACCGCCTTACGAATACCTGAACTACGATATTTTTCTGGTGCCGGCGGACGGCAGCGGTGAACTGGCGAATATCACCGGACACAATCCGGCCAATGATATGAGTCCGGCCTTCAGCCCGGATGGCAACACCCTGTTTTACCGCAAGCAGACCCGTACCGATTTCTACGCCGACCGGGCGCGCCTGGTGTTCTACGACCGGCGGAGCGGTGAGCGGACGGTCATCGATAAGGTGATGCACGGTGATATCGATCTCTCCCCGGGCAGCGCCATATGGGCAAATAACAGCCGGGAAATCTACTTCACGGCCCAGGATCGTGGAAAAACATCCCTGTTCGCTTACGATGTGCGGCGGGACCGCCTCCGGGAAATTCATCGAGGAGGCACCAATTCGGGTCTGTTGCTCGCCGGTGACAACCTGGTTTTCCTGCACCGATCCCTTACCCGCGCCCCGGAACTGTTCCGGATCCGCACCGATGGACGCAATTTGTCAGGAATCACCGGTTTCAATGACGGTATCATGTCGGAAATCCAACTGGGCCGGGTGGAAAACATGACCTACAAGGGGGCTAACGGTGTGGATATCCAGATGTTCGTCGTCTATCCCCCGGATTTCGACGAAAACAAGGAGTGGCCGCTGCTGGTGCAGATCCATGGCGGGCCCCACGGTATCTTCGGCGACGATTTCCACTTCCGCTGGAACGCCCAGTTGTTTGCCGCGCCGGGTTACGTCGTGGCCATGCCCAACTTCCACGGTTCCACCAGTTTCGGCCAGGAATTCACCGAATCCATCCACGGGGCCCACTCCGAACTCCCTTTCCGGGATATCATGAAGGCAACGGACCATCTGGTCGAAAAACCCTGGATCGACGGAAACCGCACCGCTGCGGCCGGTGGAAGCTACGGCGGCTACATGGTCAGCTGGATTGCCGGCCACACCGACCGCTATCAGGCGCTGATAAACCACGCCGGTGTGTACAACATCATGACGCAATTCGCCTCGGATGTCACCAACCACCGGGTCGCGGCATACAACGGTGCGCCCTGGGACGGCCTGGAACAGATGCAAGAATGGAATCCCGCCGTGTATGCCGAAAACTTCCGGACACCGATGCTGATCCTGCACGGGGAACTCGACTACCGGGTGCCCATTTCGAACGGCCTTGAGGTCTACGGTGTGTACAAGGGCAAGGGCCTTGACGCCCGGCTGGTCTACTATCCCGATGAAAACCACTGGATCCTGACCCCCCAGAATTCCATTCACTGGTTCGGGGAATTTCACGATTGGCTTTTGCGTTATTTAGGTACAGGGCCGACTAACCAGTGATTACATGCAGAAGGAAAGATATCCGTAACAACTCTGTACAATAAAATGTGAACTTGCAAGTTATTGAATCATACCATACCCTCCCCTCAAAAGCCAGTCCCTGACCGGACTGGCTTTGATTTTTTACAGGACCGGCGAACACTGCAGAATCCGTGATTTCTACTGCCGCCGACTCCCGCCACCGGCAAACCAGATCCCCCCCATCCCCCGACGTCAGCTGCTTCATTTTCCTTGCGGCTACTACTTCACAAGGGTAAGTGGTACAGACATCCGGCGTCCACCGCTCTCAGCCATGACGATATACACACCGCTCGCCCACGATGTAGCATCTATGGCCACTTCGTGATATCCGCTCCGGACCACCTCGTCTTTCAACACAGCCACCCTGCGTCCGTCCACGGAATAAACGGCCACCCGCAACTGGCCTGACTCCGGAACGGCCACGCTGACCATGGACCGGTTGTTGAACGGATTGGGTCTGGGTGGATGCAGCCGGAAGTCCCGGGGACGGTCCGTATCAGGTTCGGAAATCCCTGAGGATACATCCGTTGCCTGGAATAATGCTTTCAGCGACAATTCCGGCTCAAAGGTGCGGATGGTCACGGTCTCCGTAGTGCGACTGCTCCCCTCCCAGCCTGCGAATTCAAAACCCCCGGCGGGCACGGCGGTTACGGTGATCGGGACATCCCTGAAATAGACCCCGGTCCACGGCCATGGCTGGTCCGGGATGCCGATCCGGCCGGGTGCGATGTCCAGCGTATTCACAATGATATGCCCGCCATCCGGATTGTTGACATCCACCGTCAACGCCACCGTACCCTGAAGCCGGAAGTGGGAAACGATGTGGTTTCGCTGGGCATCCGGCCGTTTCCGGGCAAAGTCGCGCATGGAGGCCACCTCATCCTCCCAGTCCCGGATGGATTCGGGTCCCCGCCAGCGATTGACGTGCTCGGGCATGTGCGGCTTCAGCACCTCGTACATGGCATCGATCTCTGACACCACGCGATCCGGTGAGAATGCGGTATTGAGCAGGTCGGCGAAGCGGTTGATGAAGTTGTGGCGGAAGGAGGCGTTTCGCAGCGTACCGCGCAGCATCTGCACCGACCAGTCCGGGTTGGGCCACGAGGTGTTGGCACCATTGATGGCAAAACTCAGGGTGTTGTGCTGCTCACGGACATCATGGCCCTGGACATAATGGTAGTTCAGGTTGAAGCCGAAATCGGTGTCGTAGAGCAGCCAGCGCCAGCGTCCGTCGTGGCCGGGCGGGGCGCTATCCACAGGTCCGCTGGTCCGCTTCCGCCAGAAGTCGATATTGTTGCCAGGCCAGTCGGTATTGCGGAAATAGATGTTGGCGATGTGGTAGTCGCGGAAATTGTCGAGATCCACGCGGTCGCGAACCACCTGCCATATCTGTGGATGATTCATGTCATCGTTGCCGATCATCTCGCGAAGCTGCCGGAAGCCGCGCTGGTCGCTGTTCAGACCCTCCTTGATCCCGGCATCACCCTCCAGCATGACCAGGTCTTCACGGTCCAGGCCGAACATTGTCTCGAAATAGCGGTGGTCAAAGCGTTTGCGGATGTTGTGGATGCCCCAGTACTCCCCGTTGAGGAATACGACGACGGGACGGTAGTACTGCGTCTCGACCGAGGTGTGCTCCACAAGCCGCTGCATCAGGGCATCACGGAAGTAGGCCATGTCCCAGTCGTTACCCGAGTTTCGAAGCAGGAACCGCTTGTAACGATCGACCGGCGCATCGGGTATGAGTGGATATTCGAACCAGGTCTCCCCGTAGGACCGGCGGGCGTACATGCGCAGGGTTTTAATGGGGCGGGCGCGCGAAGTTCCTCCGTGGATGCGGACCCCGGCATCCTGGGCCAGGACGGGAATCCCACCGTTCTCAAAAAACTCAAAGTGGACCGGCCGCTCCCACTCCTCGCCGCGCTCCCAGAAGTTGGGGGGCACGTAAATGCCGCCTGATTCCGAAAAGAAATGGTCCCTGTCCGTCGCCAGCGAGACTATTGGCAGCTGGTAGCGCTCGTGCAGGTCGTCCCCGACCAGAAAAGTGCGTGTGGCCACCCGTACCGGCTCCGCGTCCGGGGCCCATGCAACGGCCCGCACCACCGTGCCCTTGAACACCTGGCCGATCGGCGGCTTCCACCCATCATTCAGCGGATCGAACTCGCCGAGGTTGTTGGTGGGGATCAAGGAGATGTCGTTCGGCTCATCCGTGCGTTCCTCTATCCGGATCGTTTGTCCCTCAAAAAGCCGGCGGCCGTTCTCGGGTCCGGGAGTGCTGCCGTTGAGCGTGTAATAGATATGGGCATCCTGCTGATCTTCCGGCAGGGTCAGCGTGAGATCGAATCCCTGGGGATGGAATCCGCCTTCGTGCGAAAAAAAAGGCGGATCGAGCAGGCGTGGGATGCCTTCGGTGGCGTTCGGGAATCCCGGCGTGGGTTGGTCGAAAAAGACCCACTGGCCCGTCCCGTCCGGTCTGCGTCCGTAGGAGTAGTCCGTGGGCACACGCACGGGCGGGACCGTATCCAGCCGGTTTCCGTTGAGGTCGGTCAGCCGCAGGGGCTCGCCATCGGATGCAATGCTGAAACTGGAATGGAGCGGTTGTCCCGGCATCCTTCTGTTCTTCCCGGAAGCCCAGACAAGCAGGAATGCGCCGGGCTGGAGCGTCGTATCGGGGAACACCCAGCGAAAAAAATCGCCTTCGCGATCGGTGAGGCCGTATCCGGCAAGGCGCACCGGGGTGGCGCCGGTGTTCAGGATCTCGATCCAGTCCTCAAAATCACCGTTCTCGTCCGCAATGGTCTCATTGTTGGACGACATGAATTCATTGATGACAAGTGTGGATTGCGCTCTGGCCCCTGTTATGCACAAAAAGAGCACAAAAACCGTAAAAAGCGGAGTAAGTGTTGGGTACTTCATGAATGAAATCGGAAAAACATTGGTATACGCTTAAAATACGTGTTATTTACCAGAAACTCAGAACAATACACAGTCCGGCCACAGACGATTTGCCATCCCGCATCCCCCCTGACCGTGCTTTTTTGTATATTTGTCCACCATATATCCACATTTGACCTGTCTCGCATTTTTTCATAAACCGCCTGTTTTGACATACGATATCCAAAAAGCCCTGAAACAACGCATCCTGGTACTGGACGGTGCCATGGGTACCATGATCCAGAAGCACAAACTCGGGGAAGATGATTTTCGGGGGGACCGGTTTGGCGGGCACACACACGAGCTCAAGGGCAATAACGACCTGCTAAGTGTTACCCAGCCCGGGATTATCCGATCCATCCACGAGGCGTTCCTGGAGGCGGGGGCGGACATCGTCGAGACCAATACGTTCAGCTCCAATCCGGTTTCGCAACAGGACTACGGGCTGGAGGACCTTGTCTACGAGATGAACCTGGCGTCGGCGCGCATTGCGCGTGAAGCCGCCGATGCCTTCACGGAGCAGAACCCGGAAAAACCCCGGTTCGTGGCCGGGGCCATGGGTCCGACCAACCGCACGCTTTCCCTTTCGCCGGACGTGAACGATCCCGGTTACCGCGCCGTGACGTTCGACGATATGGTCGCCTGCTATGCCGCGCAGATACCGGGCCTGATGGACGGCGGAGCCGATGTGCTCCTGGTGGAAACCGTCTTTGACACTCTGAACTGTAAAGCAGCGCTTTATGCCATTCAGGACTATCGCCGTGAGTCAGGAAGGAATGTGCCGGCCATGGTTTCCGGGACGATCGTGGACCAGAGCGGACGCACGCTCTCGGGCCAGACCACCGAGGCGTTCTGGATCTCCATCTCGCATATGACAAATCTGCTGAGCGTGGGGCTGAACTGCGCGCTTGGGTCCCAACAGATGCGCCCGTTCATCCGCGAGTTGTCGCGCATTGCCACGGCTCCGGTCACGCTCTATCCCAACGCCGGACTGCCCAACGAATTCGGTCAGTACGACGAGACACCGGAATACATGGCGCAGCAGCTCGACACGTACGCGGCCGAAGGGTGGCTCAACATCGTGGGCGGATGCTGCGGCACCACCCCGGAGCACATCGCCGAGTTTGCGAAGGTTGCGGCACGACACGAACCCCGGGTGATCCCCGACACCGAACCCTGGCTTCGGCTTAGCGGACTCGAGCCGCTGGTAGTGCGTCCGGAGACCAATTTCGTGAACGTCGGCGAGCGCACCAACGTGGCCGGATCCCGCAAGTTCGCCCGGCTTATCCGCGAGGAAATGTTCGAGGAGGCACTGTCCGTGGCCCGGGAACAGATCGAAAACGGCGCCCAGATCATCGATGTGAACATGGATGAAGGGATGCTCGACTCCGAAAAGGTGATGACGACCTTCCTCAACCTGATCATGGCCGAACCCGACATTGCGCGTGTACCGGTAATGGTCGATTCCTCCAAATGGTCGGTGCTCGAAGCCGGTCTCAAGTGCCTGCAGGGCAAAGCCGTAGTCAATTCACTGAGTCTGAAGGAAGGTGAGCCGGCTTTCCTTGAACAGTCCCGCAAGGTCCGGGATTACGGCGCCGCCGTCATCGTGATGGCCTTCGACGAAGAGGGACAGGCCGACACCTTCGAGCGGCGAATCGCCATCTGCGAGCGCGCCTACCGGCTGCTGGTGGATGATATCGGTTTCCCGCCGCAGGACATCATTTTCGACCCCAACGTCCTCACCGTCGCCACCGGCATCGAGGAGCACAACAACTACGCCGTCGATTTCATCAAGGCGGCCCGCTGGATCAAGGAAAACCTGCCTCTGGCGAAAGTCAGCGGCGGAATCAGCAACGTCTCGTTCTCCTTTCGCGGAAACGACCCGGTCCGCGAGGCCATGCACGCCGCGTTTTTGTATCACGCAATCCGCGCCGGTCTTGATATGGGGATCGTAAATGCCGGCCAGCTCGAGGTCTACGAGGAGATTCCCAAAGACCTGCTGGAACGGGTGGAAGATGTGCTGTTCAACCGGCGTCCGGATGCCACCGAGCGCCTGGTGGATTTCGCCGAGACCATCCGCCATAAAAGCGGCAAGGATCCGGTCAAAGCCATAGAATGGCGCAGCCGTCCGGTTGAAAAACGGCTTCAGCACGCACTTATGAAAGGTATTGTCGACCATATCGACGAGGATACCGAGGAGGCGCGGCAGCAGTTCGACCAGGCGCTTGATGTGATCGAGGGTCCGCTCATGGATGGCATGAACGTGGTCGGCGACCTGTTCGGTCAGGGCAAGATGTTCCTCCCGCAGGTGGTCAAGAGCGCCCGGGTTATGAAAAAAGCGGTGGCCTGGCTCATCCCGCACATCGAAGAGGAGAAAAAACGGCTCAAGGATGACCGTCCAAAAGGAAAAGTGTTGCTGGCGACGGTCAAGGGCGATGTCCACGACATCGGCAAGAACATTGTCGGGGTGGTGCTGGGCTGCAACAACTACGAGGTGATCGACCTGGGCGTGATGGTTCCGGCACAGAAAATCCTGGATGCGGCCGAAGAGCACAAGGTGGATGTCATCGGAGTGAGCGGACTCATTACCCCGTCGCTGGACGAGATGGTGGATCTGGCAAAAGAGATGGAGGCGCGTGGCATGACGCTGCCGCTGCTGATCGGCGGGGCCACCACGTCGCGGGTCCACACCGCCGTAAAAATTGCCCCTGCTTACAGCGGGCCGGTGATCCACGTGCTGGATGCCTCAAAAAGCGTGCCCGTGGTCAGCCGCCTGCTTTCCGACACCCAGCGCGAGCCGCTCGTGCAGGAGATACGGGACGAGTACACCGATGTCCGCGAACGCCACGAACAGCGCACCCACGCCAAAAACTATATCCCGCTGGAAACCGCCCGGCAGAACCGGACACCGGTTTCGTGGCGGCCGGATGATGTCAGCGCGCCCCGCCAGACCGGTAACATCCGGATGCATCCCCCCTCACTGAAAGAGCTGGCATCCTGGATCGACTGGACCCCCTTCTTCATCACCTGGCAGCTCGCCGGAAAATACCCGGCCATCCTGGAGGACGACACATACGGCGAGCAGGCACGCAAGCTGCACCGTGATGCGCTGGAGATGCTGGACCGCATCATCGCCGAAAAATGGCTGGATGTGCGCGTGTGCTGCGGCATCTTCCCGGCCAACAGCACCGGCGACGACATAGAGATCTACGCAGATGATGCGCGCGGGGAGGTGCGTGGCGTACTGCGGATGCTGCGCCAGCAGACGCAGAAACGCCAGGGGCAGCCCAACCGGTGCCTGGCCGACTATATCGCCCCGAAAGAGAGCGGGCTGCCGGACCATATCGGCGCGTTTGCCGTCACGGCGGGACACGGGATCGAGGCCCCGCTGGCCCGTTTCGAGGCCGACCACGACGACTATTCGGCCATCATGCTCAAGGCGCTGGCCGACCGGCTGGCCGAGGCGGCCGCCGAATGGCTGCACGCAAAGGTGCGCCGCGAGTTCTGGGGTTACGCACCCGATGAGGACCTGGGCAACGATGCGCTGGTCCGCGAGGCCTACCGCGGTATCCGTCCCGCCCCCGGCTACCCCGCCAATCCCGACCACACCGAAAAACCGCTCCTGTTCGATCTGATCGGCGCCGTGGAGCGCACCGGGATCACCCTCACTGAAAATTTTGCCATGTCGCCGGCAGCATCGGTCTGCGGGCTCTACTTCGCCCACCCCGAATCCTCCTACTTCTCCGTTGGAAAGATCCAGGAGGATCAGGTCGCCGACTACGCGCAAAGAAAAGGGATGGTCCGGGAGGATGTCGAAAAGTGGCTCGGATCCATTCTGGCCTACGATCCGGCGAAACGCAACGCCTCTTCCAGCCGGGCCTGACGGACAGGACGCCACCGCTCATCGCCCGGCCAGGCCCCATCCACCCGCTCACCTGTCAGCTGTTCCTCGAAGAATCCTGCCGGCAGCACCGGCGACGCCAGGTAGATCAGGTTGCGGTACGTTTCGAAAAAGTGGGGATCGATCGGGGGTTCCAGCGCCTGCCGGATGAGATGCATGGCGATGTCCTCCGAAGCTTCCTGTTCAGCGGCGCTATGCTCTGTGGAAGCGTACTCCCCGGCTGCGGACCCTGCGTGGAGGAACGCCACTGATGGTATCGGATTCCTCCGGAACCATTCTGCAAAAAACACCCGGACCAAAAGCGGGTCGCCCGAAGCTACGACAAACCCCGGGGGCTGCTCCAGTGAGAGGCCGGGCTTGTACATGACCCGGACCAGATTCTGCCACAGATCCGCATCAGGCCGCCGCTGCCATGCCTGCTCAGCTTGTCTTAAAGCCAGGGTCGGCGGTACGGCGCGCTTTTCGCCACGCAACAATGTGAGCGACCCTTCCCGCAGTTCACGGGCCTTTCCCCGCTGTCCCGCTGCCATATACGCATCCGCCAACCGGACCCGAAGCAACGCGTTGTCCATAAGCTCCGGATTCATCGCAGCAGAGGCCTCGAACATTCCTGTTGCCTTCTCCGGTCGATCCATCTCCAGCCGAAGCTGAAACCACTGCATCCATCCGGCTTCCCAGCGGGGTTCGGCTTCCAGGACTTCATCCAGCAACGTCAGCGCCCGTGCCGAGTCGCCGCGCGCCAGCGCGAACCGGAAGGCCTCGCGTTTCCCTTGCAACGCAGTCACGTTGCGCGGACACCGTTCATCAAACAGCGTCGGCGCCGTGAACAGCGCCCCGGCCAGTGCGCCTTCCTCCTCCGACACCGTCACCTCCGACACCTGCCGGTGCCACATCTCAACCGCCTCCGGCAGCCTTTCGCCATATCCGTGATGCAGCGAAGAGCGGCGATAGGCTTCCTTGAACTGCTCCACGGGGTATTCCCGCAGCAGCGTGGCTGCAAACGATCCCGATACACCATAGGCGGCCGCGCCCGGTCTCTGGTAGAATCCGGTCAGCGAAAACAGCCTTTCCAGCTCATCCTGCGAGTAGAACGCCTCATTTGCCACCACCATCTGGTCATGGGTGAGCCGGGTGGATGAGGCCGGCGCCAGCGCCACGGCGAGCCCCTCCACCAGTCCGACGCTCCACGACGCATTGAGAAGCCGGTTCCCGAACTGGCGGGCGATTACGTGCACCATTTCGTGCCTCAATGTGCCGTCAATTGCGGTTTTCCGCATATGCATCTGAGGGCGGCGGTGCCAGACCGGGACATAGCTCACCCCCTTCGCACCGGTATACTGCTGCATCTGCCACTCGTCACCGTACAGATAGCTGCTTATGCGCTTCCCCTCCGGCCAGCTTACCCGCAGCGTGTCGGTCAGCTCCCTGAAATGAAACTCGTGAAGGCGTCCCAGAAAAGCCACTTCGTGCGGATCGAAGTCTGTCTTTGAATAGTAAAGTGCAAAGTGTGGGGTGTGATGGACACCGCCAAGCCCGGATTGGATGCGGGATTCCGGCGAGATGATTCCATGCTGTGACGCGAGCAGGTAGTTCAGCGAGACCGATAGCAGCAGCAGGACGAATATGCCCTTCAGGAGCCGGTCGGAACCGCGCAGATGCGGCAGCATCCAGAAAACGGCAATCCAGCCGAGCGTGATAAAGCGATAGAGGATCATCCGCCCGGGAAACAGTACCGCCTGGTCGTAAATGGCCCCCGGCCAGTACCCGAACACATGGTTGAAGAAGTAGAGCTGCGGCAGGAACCGCATGGATAACAGGACCCCGCCGGCCCCGACAAGGAAAACGAACACGATGGAGGACAGGCGCGGCAGGGGTATGGCTAACCGCCGGGCCGCCCTTCCTGCGGAAAACCCGAAACATATGCTGAAAGCGGGGATGAAAAGCCAGAAAGCAGCCCCGTCCGTGCTAAGGCAGCCGGTCACACCGTCGCGGATGATCAGTGGCAGGGCGATCGCATAGATGAAACCGGTGAGAACCAGCACGTCACGGTCCCGTGATTTTGGTCCCGACGCCATCCACGCACCTGCAAAAGCACCGATGGTACCGGCGAACATCGCTGAATCCAGATGCAGCGACCGGACGAGCGGAAACAGGAGCAGGATACAACCGATGCCGACCGCAGCGGCAATGGCCGGCAGCCAACCGGTGCGCAATCTATCCATGATATGTGACTTGGTTGCCATTTCCATTCATGGTACCCATTCCGCCTCGGATTTGTCAAAAATAATTTGTGATTTGCATTTTTTTACACGGAATTCGTTGCCGGAAACCGCCATTTTGAGTATAGTGGTATAATGGAACCCAGTGATTTTACTATGCGCACGCCAACCTATCCACAATTGATCGCGAGATTGCTATCTGTCCGAAAAGCCCCTTCAGCTGCCCTGAAGACGATAGTGCTTTTGCCTGCAAGACGGATGACCATGGCACTGATGACCATGGCACAGGTGGCCATGGTGCTGGTGGCCGCACTGCTCACCGTGTCGTCGGCCCATGCTGGTGAAAAAAACCTCGTTGCCGTCTCGTTTATTCCCGAGGCTGGCGGCATTTCAGAGATTGCGCAACATGATGGCATGCTGTGGCTTGGGGTCGATATGGACATCAGGGAAGGCTGGCATGTCTACTGGCGGAACCCCGGCGATTCCGGACTCCCGACAACCATCCGTTGGAACCCCCATCCCTATCTGACGCCCGGGGAGATCCACTGGCCGCGTCCCTCCCGATTTGATGAGGACGGTATCACCACGTACGGATATTCGGGAAGGGTCACGTTGCTGGTTCCCGTTGTTCTGTCCCCGGATGGAACCGCCGGAAATTCTCGCAACCACCCATTGACGGCCGATATCAACTGGTTGGTGTGCAAGGAAATCTGCCTGCCGGAGTCGGCGACGGTGTCCATGGGTATAAGTGATGACGGAGCGTTCGGTGGTTTTTCAGACAGCGGTACAGAGCGGATTGCCTATTCCAGGGATCAGGTTCCACAGATTGTTGAAGATTGGCAGGGTAGCGCCGTACTGGCTGACCGGGAGTTTGAGATCACGCTCACCCCTGTTACTGAAAACGCGGTATTCCCGGATGAACAGGAAATCTATTTCTATCCCGATCGCCAGGGGTTGATTGAACACACCGCGCCGCAGACCGTCCGGCGGGACGGGGACAACCTCACCATTTCCATCCCGGTTTCCAGGTATCTCAGAACCACTCCGGAGAAGCTGCATGGCGTCCTTTCGGCGGACGGAAGCTGGGTCCGGGATCACACCAGACCAGCCATTGAGTTGATCCTGCCGGTAACCCTATCCAACCAGCGGTAAATGAGTGGGGAACAGGTCATCCCCTTGCCCGGCATTGACAGACCTGAGGGATTCAGATTGCAGCAAATCGCAGCACAACTACCATCCAAAAAGGAGAAATAACATGAAAAACTGCATCATAACAAGCGCATTATTACTTTTCTGTGTCTTTTTTGCCGGTTCCGCACTGGCCGAAGACCGTAGGGGACCTGAAATCGGGAAAAAAGCGCCCGACTTCACTTTAGTGGATGCTTCCGGAAAAAAGCACACGCTCTCGGAATACGAAGGCCGGTATGTGGTCCTGGAATGGCTGAACCACGACTGCCCCTTTGTCGTTAAGCATTACGCCACGGGCAACATGCAGATGCTGCAGGAGAAATACCGCGACCTGGGCATTGTCTGGTTCTCCGTTATCTCCTCCGCTCCGGGCAAGCAGGGGTATCTGGAACCGGATGATGCAAAGAAAATCACGCGCGACAAAAAAGCCAAGGCGAAAGCCGTACTTCTGGATCCGGATGGCAAAGTGGGCCGTGCCTATGATGCCCGCGTAACCCCGCACATGTATATCATAGACAAGGAAGGCATGCTGAGATACATGGGCGCGATTGACGACCGTCCCACAGCCAATCACGCTGATGTAGAAGGTGCCAGGAACTTCGTGAGCGAGGCGCTGGACCTTCTGCTGGATGGACAAAGCGTGGAAGTTACGACCCATCAGCCGTATGGTTGCACGGTCAAGTATTAAAACACTGCCGTAGCGCTTTCGTTTGGATTGCAACGGGCGGGAAAGGACGTTGGTCCGCCCTCCCCTTTGTGCGTTTCAACAATAGTTGTTGCAACACGCATTATTCTTTCGTATCATTAAGACCTG
>SKWQ01000008.1 GCA_007128855.1 Balneolales bacterium | reverse complement strand
GCTGCCGATGACCGGCGATATAATTCTCATATCATTCATGCCGCAGGTCAAGCGGCTGCATTGGATGGATGTGGTATCGATGGACGAGGTTGTGGATGCGTCCAAGAGGCATGATTCGTATTCGCTCGGCACCGTTTGGGCCCATCTTCGCCGGCCGGCCGGTGGGGCGCCTCATGATTTGTCCAGTGCCGGAGCAGGCGCCCTGAAAGGTGCCGGATATGCACTGCAGCTGATGGTCCTTACCGGATGGATATCGGAACGGGCGATGAACAGGCAGGATTTTACTGTCATTGATGAGCTGACCAATCGGTTGTACGACAAATATCGTGACGGCATTGAAAACCATATCTTCAGGGCAGATCATGCAGAGGGGCGTCTGTTTTCAGAATTTGATTTTCCAATCCGCCTGAATGTTCCGTATGAAGTTGCCGGTTCGAGACTTCATAAGCTGTATTTCATGAGTCCGGACGGCCAGGAGCTTATCGTGCAGCAGAGTGACGGCGATGTGATAGCGCCGATTCCGTACGGTTATGGCATAAAAAGGCTTTTGCCTGCAGGTGACGGACAAGCCAACAGCTTTTTAGTCCAGTGGGAATCAGGTGGGATTTATAACTCACATCTGCTTTTCGGAAAGGACGATCAGGGGCGGTATTTTGTTGATTATACTCGTGATGTCACCGATGACCCAACAAGGTACTTCAGTACTGCAAAACAAGGCCCGGAAGCTTGCGGCCAGGCAAGTGCCGCGGAGGTCGCCTCGTCCTATTTCGCACCTGCGTGCGCTATCGATTCGGCAAGCTATAAACCTGTGGCGACGCTTGAATTGAATCGGTCAGGCCGTTTGGCTTATGTTTTTGCCTCCTGTGCCGGACCCCAGACAAGAGGCACGTTCACCTACGTGATCATTGAGAGGCGATTGAAATGCCAGGTCATTGGAAGTTTTTCAACAAGGGACCCTGGTCCGGATATCAGCATTGACCTGCCGGGGTTGCGATCCTTCGATGACAAACCTCTCGATTACGCGAAAATATACCCGCTGATAGTTTCCGCATCGGATATGCAGATGCGGTATGAGTTTGACGTGTCATCCCAAACATATCGCCAGGTTGCCGCCCGGCCTGCCAGACAACAGGAAACACCGCAAGAGCGCTCAAAGCATTTCACTACGTTTGGACCTTTTGCCTTGACGGTCGAACACTTTGCCCACGATGCCGATTGGAGCAGCATTGTGAATAATCTGATGGGTGAGGGCTACAGGGTCGCTGACTGGAACGATCTGGTCGCGTACCACGCGAAAGGCCATGACCTCCTTGAGATGCTTGACGGATTGGGTGTCAGGGAGCGAGGCGGAATTGGCAGCGTTACCAGAAATGGAGACAGGCGATGGAGAGGCAACCGATTTTTCTTTGCTTCAAGGCATGATCATAACAGGCCGGGAAATTACCTGGCCCATTCAAATATTGACAATCATTTGGTCAGTTTGGGATCCTGGTGGGGTGAAAGGAGAATTCTTGCAATCAGGGAGGATTATGCTGCCAATGTTCATTGGCAAAGGGATACGCGGACTGCGGTGGTGGATGTTAGAAACCCTCAAACCGGTCGTGTGTGGATGGATCGCAATTTGGGCGCCAGCCGTGCGGCGACCTCATCCTCCGACTTGCAGGCCTACGGCGACCTGTACCAGTGGGGACGTGCGGCTGACGGGCACCAGAGGCGCAACTCCCAAACTACCTCCACCCTAAGCAGCTCCGATCAACCGAGCCACGGGAGTTTTATCCTTGCACCCAATAGCCCCTGGGACTGGCGCAGCCCTCAGAACAACAATTTATGGCAAGGGGTAAACGGTATCAACAATCCATGTCCTGCCGGTTACCGGTTGCCCACCGATGCCGAGTGGGAAGAAGAGAGGAGAAGCTGGATCAATGACAATGCAATCGGGGCTTTTGACTCCCCTTTGAAACTGCCCATGGCGGGCCACCGCGGCGCCAGCAGTGGTTCGCTCTTCGTTGTCGGCTCCGACGGCTCCTATTGGTCGAGTACCGTGTCTGGTTCTTTCGCGCGGAACCTGGGCTTCGGTAGCAGCAGTGCCGGCATGGTCGGCAACGGCCGGGCGTTCGGGGACTCTGTGCGCTGCCTCAAGGATTAAAAAATGACCTTTTGATTCATTGCCTAAGCGTTACCGCAGGGTGCTAAGAACCCGAATAATTCAAAAACAGCTACTTTATTAAAAACAACAAGTAATCTACTGCCGCACGATATTTAAAAAAGAACAATAACCCGCTAAACCGGAGACCGGCGATGAAAAAAAACAGGAATAAAATGATACTGCTGTTGCTGGCTATAGCTGTCATAATCCTTTCGGTCCTTTTATCCGTCACAATCTATTCATACCACCAGATAACAGATGGCATTGACGCAAGGAAGGTTTATTTGAATGGCAATCTTTCCCACATTAACTCAGCACAGGGGAATCTGTTTTACCGGGATTTTATCGCCTTTTCAGCTACCAAGCCGACTTTAAACGGGCTGAGAAGCT
>SKWQ01000218.1 GCA_007128855.1 Balneolales bacterium | reverse complement strand
TGCCATGGACCTGCTCCGGCGGCACGTCACAGGCATTCCCGGATTTCCGTATCATCCGTAAGTGGTGCACGGGGCTCCGGAGGGAGCACGGTCCCCGGCGCAGCATCCCCATCCACAACTGAAATCCGGGGCTTAACACCATTTGATGTGACCACACTTATACCCCTCATACTACTGCTTCATATGGGAATCGCCGGTTCACCGGATGTCACCGCTGTGGAACCGGTCCGGGTGGAGGCCGACACGCTGTCCCGCGAACCGGCGGTACCCGAGGCCGATACGCTGTCCCGCGAACCGGTAGTGCCTGTGGCCGACACGTTGTCCCGCGAACCGGCGATGCCCGAGGCCGATACACTGCCCCGGCCACCGGATCTTCCGCCCGACCAGCTCCCGGCGGACGATGACGATCCCGCCACACTGCCGGTTGACGACCCCGAACGATTGGAGCAGGAGGTCACGGACGAAAGGGACCCGGTGCGCCGCTTCGATCCGGTCGACCCGCTCACCATGCGCGATCCGGTGGCGTTCCAGCAGGTCAGCAACGACAGCCTGAGCCGCTGGCAGTTGTGGTCCGACCAGGGGGAGTGGGTCTCGCGGCAGCCCGGTGTGATCTCCGCCCAGCTCGGCGGACTCGGACGCAACGACGGGTTCCTCATCCGGGGGCACGACAGCCGCCATCAGCGCCTGTGGCGGGAGGGGATTCCGATGAACGAGCGCATCTTCGGATCGGCCAACCGCAAGCGTCTGCCGCACTACAGCCGCATCGCCACGGTCCACGAAAACACCGCTCCGCTCCGCTACCACTCCGAATTCCAGACGGTCCGGTACCACGTCGCGCGTCCGCTCACCTTCATCAACTACGAGCAGACCAGCTTTGAATACCGCAGTACGGAGGGCTTCCTGGCCAGGAACATCACCCCATCCACCAATATCTCCATGGCCTACTGGGGGAAAAACGAGGGGCAGAGCTACCGTAACCGGACCATGGGCGGACGCAACGCCGAGGTCACCCTGTACCATTTCCTCACGGACTCCTGGATGGTGGAGGGCGGGGTCCACTACAGCGGCATCCAGCTCGGGGAGCCGGAGAGCTACCGTCCGTATGACATGTTCAACTTCCTGTTCAACCGCTTTGAGGCCGTGCCGGATCAGCCGCAGGGCAGGTCTTCCATGCGCAATTCCCTGTTCCGGGTGACGGCCTATCACCGCACGGGTCCCGACCGTGAGGCCACAACGCGCGTTTCCCTGTACCACGACCGCTACCGGCGCTCCCACTATGACAATGCCGACAGCGCTTTTGTGCGCACGCTCACTACCGGCGTGGCCGGCCGGCACCACCTACTGATCGGGCCCATCGAACTCCAGGGCGATATCTACTCCGAGTGGTCGGTCATCGACCAGGACCGTTTTGAGACCATGGATATCGACTCCTGGGTGTACACGGAAGCCCGGGGCACGTTGTCGCTGCCCCTTCCGAACCGCTCCCGGCTGTACGGCTGGATGCAGTCGGGGTGGCGCACCGACGGGCATGCCGATGCTGAAATCGGCGCCGGAATCGACTGGCGGCTGTTTTACGGCCTCTCCCTGTACGGATCCTATGCCTTCGGGGAGCAGATGCCGCGTCCCGGACACCTATACCGCACCCGGTCGGCCATCTCGGGCAACGAGGGCCTGTCCAACGAGACCATCCACCGCGGCGCCGCGGGGATCCGGCTGGATACCCCCTCCTGGAATGCAGGCGCCGAGATGCACGCCAGCCATCACCGCAACCCCATCATGGTCGGCGCAGACAGCGTGTTCGTCCAGCCCGGACCCTATCTTGCCGCCGGCGCCACCGCCTGGCTCGGCTACGACGGCAACCGCCTGGAGTTTTCCCTGTCCGGCACCTTCCTGCAGTACTTTGCCGACGGAGCCGGCACCGAAAGCCAGCTCCTGGACCGGAGCGGTCAGCGCATGTGGACCCGCGCATCCATCTACTACAAAAATTACGTCTTCAACCAGGCGGCCTTCCTGAAGACCGGTTTCTACGTGCAGGCATCCCCCACGCTCTACCGCTCGTCGCAATACTATCCGGCCATGGACTACTGGGATCCCAACTCCTGGCACCCCTCGCCCGACATCACCGAGGCACAGCCGCTGCCCGAGTTCGTCCGCCTCGACTTCGATCTGACCGCCCGCGTGCGCTCCGCCATTTTTCTGCTTCGGATGGAAAATGCGCTGGATAATTGGCTGCTTCCGGGCTATTTTGAGACTGCCTGGCAGCCGATGCCCTCCAACCGGCTGCGGTTCGGCATCAGGTGGGTGCTGCGCAATTAATCAACTACACAGTCTGACGGAGCAGAAGTCCGGTTTATGAGTTTAGCATACGTTGTCAAAGAAGGTGTTTCGGGATTCCGGCGGACCAAGCTGGCCAGTGTCACATCGGTGACGGCCCTGGTCATCGCCGTGTTGCTGGTCGGACTTCTGGCCAGGATCGGCTATAACGCCTACCAGGTGGTGAGCGGGCTGAAGCAGTCCATTGAGGTGGAAGTGTTCCTGCTGGATGTGA
>SKWQ01000234.1 GCA_007128855.1 Balneolales bacterium | reverse complement strand
CCGCCCCCGGTGATCCCGACGCCGCAGAAGCCCTCCGGAAACAGCCGGAACAGGTGCGGTTGATCGGTCAGGGTCCAGGCGCCGTTGCCCGGAAAACCACATCCGGCAATAGAATAACCACGTTGGACAGCGTTGTCCTCCAGTTTTCGAAGGAGTTCGTTCATTGCCGCCGACGCCAGCAGGGTACCGATCAGGTCGGCACAATACCAGCCAAGGTGGTCGCCCTCGCGCCGGTGCCTGGCAGCCCTGCGGCCGATCTCCTCCCCCGCCGTGCAGAGAACCAGCGCCATCCGGTCGGCATGCTTCCAACGGTTGATGAGCCGGTTTCCGGCACGAAAAGGCACCCCGTCGATGCAAATGGTTTCCCGATCCGGGTGGATGCGGATGTCACCGGTGACCAGGTATCCGCCGCGGATGCCGGTTCCCTGAGTTCGCGCTGTATGCAGGAGCAAGCCGGTATTCTGAGGTTGCATTGTATCATGGAACAAGCCGGTTTCCTGACTTCGCGCTGTATCCTGGAGCAAGCCGGTTTCCTCCAGTCCGGCCCGGATGGCATCGCGGACGGGCTGCGGCATGGACCGGGGATCATAGCCGGACATCCGTGCCATGCTTCGTTCCATCCACCCGGGGTCCGGTCGGACATTCAGCGCAAACACTTTCGGTTTTTGCTGGAGCGGGATTGTTGTACCGGTTGGACTCATGACGGTGGGCTTGGTGTGGATACCGGTGTCATTCAGAAGGATTGGTTGCAAGAGCCTGTATGAATGCGGGATTTGATCCGCAGCATCCACCGACGAATGTGGCGCCGCCCTGTTCCCAAAGCGGGCGGACCAACCCCGCGAACTGTTCGGCCGTCATCCGGTAGACGGTTTTCCCCTCCTCAAATTCCGGAAGACCGGCATTGGGCTTCATCCACAGCGGAAGGCGGGTGGCTGCGCGGAAAGCGCGGCAAAGCGGCAGGAAATCCTCCGGTCCGCGTCCGCAATTGGCACCGACCGCCCACGCGCCGGCATCTTCCAGGGCTTCGGCCGCCTGCGCCGGCGCGACGCCCATCATGGTGTGGTCGTTATTCGGTCCGGAGTCGAAAACCATGCATGACACCACCGGGAGCCCGGTGGACACCGCCGCCCGGGTGGCGATGACGGCCTCCTCCAGGTCGGCCATGGTTTCGATGACCAGCCCGTCGGCGCCTCCGTCTTTCAGGGCTTCGGCCTGCTCGCCATAGGCCTCGCTCATCTGTGCGGCCGTGACCTCACCCATCATCAGCATGGCGCCCGTGGGGCCGATGGACCCGAAAACCAGCGCCCCGGAACCGGCTGCCTGCCTGGAGGGCCCGGCACCGGCTGCCTGCCTGGAGGGCCCGGCATCGACTGACTGTCTGGAGAGCCCGGCATCGGCTGCCTGTCGGGAAAGTTCGGCACCGGTGCGGTTGATCACGGCGGCCTGGTCCGCGAGCCCGTGGCGTGCCAGGGATATCCGGTTGCCGCCGAATGTGTTGGTGAGGATGATCTGAGATCCGGCCTGCACGTACGCCTCGCCGGCTGCCAGCACATCGTCGGGATGTGACAGGTTCCACGATTCCGGAGCGGTGCCGGCGGAAAGTCCCCGCTGTTGCAGCAGGGAGCCCCACGCGCCGTCCAATATTACCGGCGGCCGCGAGCAGAGTACAAGCCAGTCTTTTCGGGAGAGTCGGGTCATGATGGGTGGATTGTGTTATGATGCGAGCCGGTTGAGGAACGCCACGGCCCCCTGCGGATCCGGACTGTAGAAGTCGGCGCTGATCTCACGGCAGAATTTTTCCGACACCGGTGCGCCGCCGACGCAGATCACCTGTTTCGGATGCGTCTCCCGGATCACATCCACCGTCCTTTTCATGTTGATCATGGTGGTGGTCAGCAGCGCCGAAAGACCGACTACGCACCCGGGATGCTTATCGATTTCCACCAGGAACTGCTCCGGCTTCACATCCACACCCAGGTCCACCACCTCGTATCCGCTTCCTTCGATGTACATGGCCACGATGTTCTTGCCGATGTCGTGCAGGTCGCCCTGCACGGTGCCGATGACAAACGTCCCTTTCCGTTTCGCGGCCCCGCTCTCAAAAGCGGGCTTCAGGTGCGTCATGGCCGCCTTCATTGCCTTGGCGGACATCAGCATCTGGGGCACGAAGATCTTGTTTTCCGAAAATTTCCGGCCAACCACCTCCATCCCGGCAATGAGCGCATCCAGGATTTGGTCCGGCGGATGCCCCTCCTCCAGGGCCCGGAGTGCGAGCTCGTCAGCTCCGTCCTGGTCTTTCATGTCCGGCGGCCAGGCGGCTGCCTTGTCCGTTTTTCCGAATTCAATGCATCGGGTGAGTTTATTCAGGATAGTGTCCATGTTGCAAAGCAGGATGTGGCGCGTGTTTTTTGGTTATTGGGTCTCGGGTGCATCCACGGCTTTCCGGAATGCATGCATGTTGCCGGGTGTGGTGTCGGGTGTGATTTCGCAACCGGCAGAGACGATGCAGCGTCCGCCTGCATCCCGGAAATCCCGCATCACCGTCTGACGGATATCCTCCGGCGAGCCGTCCTGGATGACGGAAACAGGATCCGCCTTGCCGGAAAAGACCTGATGCGGGGCAAGCAGGCCGGCGAAACCGGACATGGAGGGGACCAGGTGGTCGACATCGATGATGTCGGCGCCGGTGGCGATCATCTCGGGCAGGATGGCGGACGTGTTGCCGCAGATGTGCAGCTTTGCGAGGGCGCCGGCGGCATGGATGCCATCCACAAGCTGCTTCTGGCGCCCGAAGGCGAACTGCCGGTACAGGTCCGGGCCGATCTGTGAGCAGAACGCGTCCCCGATGCCGATGCAGTGCGCCCCACGCTCCACCTGCAGCCGGATGAAGACCAGTGCGCTTTCGGTAATGACATCCATGGCCCTGGCCGCATTCTCCGGCTCCATCAGCAGATCCATGGACGCCTCCGAAGCCCCGCGCAGGTCCACATACTCCGCTACGGGGCCCTCCACCCATCCAACAGTGAAATAGCGGTCCCCGATCCGTTTCCTGTATACCTCAAGTTCCGCGAGCCGGTTCCGGCAGCGCATGTTTTCCAGGGGATTGTAGGGTGAGAGGCGGGCAGCGGATGCGGCATCGGGCAGGTGTCCGCCAGTGTCCACCGGCAGGTCGTTTTCAGGATAGGCCACTTCCACCCCGAAAGCGGAGGCCTCGGCCCAGGGGTCGGACATGACCGTGACCCAGTCCAGGTCAAAATCAACGGCACAACGGATCATGGCGTCGCATTTCGCTTCCGGTTCCAGGCAGAAGTCCCGATACGGCGTGCCGGCCTGGCGTGCCGCCCAGCGCATGATGATGGGATGGAACGGCGGCCGGTCGACGGCCCGGTTGTTCAGGAAGGCGAGGGTTCGTTCGTATCCATTCATGGTCGTGATCGTTGTTCGGGTGCACCGCATCCACAATTACTTTTGGTGTCCCTTCTTCTGGCGTCCCTTCATGATAGTGAATTGCGCGCACTTTTTACAAAGTGGTGGCAGGAAGGAATTGGCGCAACGTTGTTTCGGGGGATGTGGCTATGCCGGAAACCGCGTCAACCCTGAAGCGGGAAGCGGCCTTCGACGGAAAATCCTTTCCTGGTTGACCGGAAGTCCAGCGTACCGCCAAGCTGCCGGACCAGGGTCTGGATGATGGTATAGCCCAGTGTTTTCGGGTCGTTGAGCACTTCCGTGTCCGGTACGCCCACCCCGTCGTCATGCACCGCGAAGCGTATCCCGTCCCCCTCATATTTACAGATCACATCGATTTTGCCATGCTTGCGTCCGGGAAAGGCGTGGTTGCATGCATTCAGAAGCAGCTCGTTTGCAAGCAGGCTGAACGGTATGGTCCGGTTCAGGTCCAGCATGATATCCTCCGCCTGAATCGAGACATCGATCACTTTATCGTTGTACACCTTGCTGTAGTCGGAAACCAGCTGGGTCAGCAACCCGCCAAAGTTGATCTGTGACGGATTTTCATGCTCATAGACCATTTCGTGGACAAGTGCCATGGACTGGATGCGGCGCTGCATCTCCTGAAGGATGATCCTTGTCTCTTTTTCACTGTCATAAAAATCAGACTGGAGGGTCAGCAGGCTGGAAATAATGGCCAGGTTGTTCTTTACACGATGGTGGATTTCGGCAAGGAGGACGTTTTTTTCATAAAGGCTGCTGTGTATGATCCGGGCTTTTTGCTGCCGTATGAGGGCGTTCGAGATGATCTCCGCGGCTACCTTGAGCAGGTCGATCTCCCCGTCGGCAAAATGGCGGATCCGGGTCACGGCGTCGAAACCGACAAATCCGATAGTGATGTCTTCGTGCTGAAGGGGCAGCAGGACGATGGATTTGATACCCTGCGGCTCAAGGATGCGGCGGATGGTGTCGTTCCCGGGCATGGCCGACACATCCGGAATATGGAACGCCTTTCCGGTTTGGTGCGTATCAATGATACTCTGCAATAGTCTGATGGGGATATTCTGAAGGTTGTCGATTTCGGGCGACACCCCCGCGGCACACCATTCGTGCGTATTGCTGGTGGTCTGCTTTTCGTAGTCGTGCTTGAAAATGTAGGTGCGGTCCATCTTCGTGAACGTGCCGATGGAGCCCAGCATCTCCTGAAGCTGAGAGTCTACCTCTTCCGGGATGATATTGATGAATCCGGTGGCAAGGTCCACCAGGATCTGCTGCAGTGCCCTCTGATAGCGCAGCGCCTTCTGCGCTTTGCGCCGGCCAGTCAGATCCACTATGGATACGATGCTCTTCCTGGCGCCCGGAATCATCGTGATCGTGAGCAGGGCCTCACCGGTCTGTCCGTCTTTCGTCCTGAACCGGAAATTGTAACTTGTGCGCACGTCTTCCGGCTTTTCCCGACGGAGACGCTGCAGCAGCAGCATGCGGTTTACATCTTCTTCCAGGACCAGATCCATCCAGCGTATTTTTCCCTCGATTTCCTGACGGGAATACCCTGTTTTTTGGGCAAACTCCTCATTTGCCAAGCTAATGACGCCATCCTCCTCAATAATAATTATTCCGGTTCCTGAATTCTCAAAAAAATCGCGGCCGTCAACAACCGGTTCAAATATTTCTGGTCTCATTTCGCCCTCTGGACAGAGCCCCCCTTCCGGTGACAGTGCCAATAATATTCACATGTGTTTTATCTCGATTTCTCTATATACACGAAAGGAGTACGCAACCGTCGGTTTGTTACAAAAAAAGTTTTACGGTCCCGAACCGGCGCGACGGTAAATTTATTTGATGGTGATGCCGGGTAGTGTGATATTCCATGAGGACCGGGGATCAGGTTTGTAATCAATAATGGAGGTGGTCATGAGGATGGGTTATGGTATGGTTTGGATAGGGTTGCTGCTCCTTTGGGGATTACCGCCAGGAGCGGCAAATGCGGTTGATGGTGGATACGGGTCCGGGGTTGGGGACGACCCCGTGCCGGCGCGGACGATCCTGGCAATCGGCGCCCACGCCGGGGATATGGAGGTTTCATGCGGGGCGGTGCTGGCAAAGCATGCGGCGCAAGGGGACCGCGTGGTGATGCTCCACCTGACCCCTGGCGAGCGCGGCCATCCCGGGATGTCGCCGGATGCGTACGCGGAACAGAAGCGGCGGGAGGCCAAAGAGGCCGCGGAGATCCTCGGCGCGGAGGTCATTTTTGGTCCGTACCAGGATGCGGAAATACCGGACAGCGAGGAGGCCCGTCTGTACGTGAACGATGTCATCCGCCAGGTCAAACCCACACATATCATCACCCACTGGAAAAACAGCATCCATCGCGATCACAGCACAACGTGGGCCATCGTCACCGACGCCATCCTCCTGGCGTCCCTGGAAGGGATTGATAGCTCACATCCGCGGCACAGAGGGGTGAGGGGTGTCTATTTCGCTGAAAACTGGGAGGATATGGAAGGCTACGAACCATACCTCTTCGTCGATGTGACGGAGTCTTTCGACACCTGGAGGGAGGCGATATCGCGGTACGAGTTCATCGTCGGCGACATTTCGGCCTTCCCCTACTACGACTACTATACCTCGCTGGCCCGGGTGCGGGGCGCGCTGGCACGGTCGACCTATGCCGTGACGTTCAATATCAGTGCGTTCGGCAAGCGCAGGAACCTGGACCTTTTCCCGTAATGCAACCATGACAGGAGTCACAATATGGCGGTAATCGGAGTGGATCTGGGAGGGACCAAGCTGGCGGCGGCCGTGTTCAGCAGGTCGGGGGAGATGTTTGCCAGGAAGGTCACGCCCCTGGACGGCAGGAGCGGCCGCGACGTGGGGGCGCTTATTTCGGAGGAAATTTCCGCCTTGATGAAGGGAGAAAAAGACCCTGAAGCCGCCGACGATTCCGATGCTGCCGGTGCAGCATCCAGCGGGGGGAAGGTGACCGGCATCGGCATATCGGTGCCGGGTATCTACCGCGCGGCGTCGGGTACGGTCTGGGCGCCCAACATTCCAGGCTGGGAGGACTATCCGCTATTGGAGGAAGTGACGCGTACTGTGGGGGAGGCCGGTGCGCCGGTGCGCATCGACAGCGACCGCGCCTGCTACATCCTAGGCGAGACCTGGATGGGTGCGGCAAAAGGATGTTCGAATGCCATTTTCCTGGCTGTCGGGACCGGCATCGGTGCCGGGGTGTTTTGCGACGGACGGGTTATCAGGGGTCATGGTGACATCGCCGGGGCGGTCGGGTGGATGGGTCTGCATCCGGATTTCCGGGAGGAGTACACATCCTGCGGATGTTTTGAATACCACGCCTCGGGCGCGGGGATCGCGAAGTCGGCGCGCGATCTGCTTGACAGGGAACCCGGCCTGCAAAGCGTGCTCCGGTCGATCAAAGACCGGGAAATAAGTACGCAGGACGTCTTTGAAGCCTCCGATGAGGGGGATACTGCCGCCGGGAGGATCGTGGACCAGGCCATCCGGTGCTGGGGCATGGCGGCTGCCAACCTCGTGAGCACCTTCAACCCGGAAATTATCGTTTTTGGCGGCGGGGTTTTCGGTCCGGCCGCAAAATATCTGGACGATATCGCCGCCGAAGCGCGAAAATGGGCCCAGCCCATAAGCATGCGGCAGGTCCGTTTCCAGAAATCACAGCTTGGCGGGGACGCCGGGCTCATCGGAGCCGGCCGTCTTGGCCTAGGTGAGCAATGTAACGACCTATAAACAGTTCAAGAGGTAAAGACACATAACAGTTTGAACAACAATTAAATAAAATATTATTTACTGAAAAAATGCCACATTATAACAAAAAACTGGTCTTCATGTCCGCCTGCTTTGGCATGCTTATCTTTGGGATCGTGATGGCTGTGCTGGGCTCGGTGCTGCCGTCGGTCATCCTGAAATTCGGTATCGGTACGGCCGATGCCGGCTCCCTTTTTGTGCTGCTGAGTCTGGGAATGCTTGCAGGGTCGCTGGTATTTGGTCCGCTGGTGGACCGGTTCGGGTATAAAGCGCTCCTTGTCATCTGCGCCGGCGTCATTGTCGCCGGGTTCCAGGGAATCGCTTTTGCGCCGGACATGAATCTGCTGCGCCTGGCTCTGTTTTTCACCGGTTTTGCCGGCGGGGCGATCAACGGCGGGACCAACGCGCTCGTATCGGACATCAGCGAGGGAAAGCGGGGATCGCGGCTGACCTACCTCGGTGTGTTTTTCGGGGTGGGGGCATTCGGGGTACCGCTTCTTCTTGGGAGCATGCTTGAATATTTCAGCTATGAGACCCTCATCGCCGGGGTCGGGGCCATGATCATCCTCCCGTTCCTGCTCTTTCTCCTGTTGCGGTATCCCAATCCGAAACACGCCCAGGGATTCCCCCTGTCCGAAGGATTTGCCCTCGCCAAAGACCGCACGTTGTTGCTTTTCGGGCTTGTCCTGGTACTCCAGAGCGGCCTCGAGATGTCCATGGGCGGGTGGTCGGCCACGTTCTTTGTAAACGAGCTGGCCGTGGATGCCAACCGGGCCGTGCTGTTCCTGTCGCTTTTCTGGTTCTCCCTGATGATGACCCGTGCCGTGCTGGGATATCTGCTGCTGAAAGTTCCGGCCGCGGCCGTGCTGCGCATCAGTTTCCTGGTATCGTTCAGTGGCTCGGCGATCATGCTCCTGTCCGGCAGCACAACGGCCGGCGTCATCGGCATGATGCTTGCCGGTATCGGTTTTGCCGCGGTGTTCCCGGTGATCCTGGCATTTGTCGGTGACCTTTACGCCCGGCTATCCGGCACGGCATTCAGCGTGGTGCTGGCCATGGCGCTCATCGGCGGCATGCTTGTGCCGTGGAGCATCGGCGTCATCGCCGAAGGATACGGCCTGCGCAACGGCCTCCTGCTGATCCCTGCCAGCATTGTCATTGCCTTTCTGCTGTTTCAGGCGACCATGGCCCGGGTGGCGGCATCGGGGAAACCCGGATCGTCAACCAGCGCCGCCGAACCACAGGCCTGACAACAAGAACAACTGTCAAAAGGGAAGGACGATCCCGTGACCCTTCCGTCCCTTATCAACCTGACATCCTTAACATTCACCTAACCATAGCGGAACCCGCATTATGAAACTTGCAAAACAGTGGATGAGCAACACCAGGAACGTACTGGATACCATAGAAGAGACGCAGATGGATAATATCCGCAAGGCCGCCGAACTGATGGCCGACTCCATCCAGGCTGAGCGCTGGGTGCACACGTTCGGTTGCGGACATGCCACCCTTCCCATCGAAGAGATGTACCCCCGCATCGGCGGATTCGTCGGTTTCCACCCGATGATCGAACTGCCCCTGACCTTCTTCACCCGCATCACCGGCGAAATGGGTGTGCGCCAGTTTGTGTTCCTGGAGCGCGTCGAGGGCTACGGCAACGAGATCATGAAGAGCTACGATTTCGATCCGCGCGACACCATGTGGCTGTTCTCCCACTCGGGCATCAACAACGTCAACATCGACGTGGCCATGGAAGCAAAGAAGCGGGGCATGAAGATTGTCGTGACCGGCTCGGCCAAATCCTTCCGTAACGACAGATCGCGCCACTCCTCCGGGAAGAAACTGGAGGATCTGGCCGATGTGCTCATCGACTCCTGCGTGCCTGCGGTGGACGCGTCCGTCGACCTGAAAAACCATCAGGACAAGATCGCACCCATATCCACCATGGCTTTTGTGAGCATTGTGTGGATGACGATCGCCACCACGGCCGAGATCCTGGCCGATCGCGGCGTGAAGCTCTACATCCATCCCTCCCACAACATTCCGGGCGACACCACAGCGAAGGAACGGCTCGAAGCGGCCCTCTCCGAGTACAAGCGCCGCATCGCCGGGGTGTAGCGCGTGAGATCCGGCTTCCCGGCGGGCGGACATGCACCCGGGCCGTCAAGCCGCCAGGAGATCACGGGTCCGTGCGGCTCGGTGTCCGGTCAGGCTCAGTGTCCGGTCAGATTCAGGGTGGATGTGCGACTGCCCCGGCCGCGTGTGTCGAACGTGCGCAGGCGGATTACGGGAATGCCGTGTACCGGGGCAGGACCCTCATAAAGAAGCGAGTGTTCCGTCGGCTCGCTTCCGTCGGTGGTATAGCGGATCTCGAAACCGGGATGAGCCACGTTGGCACGCAGCATGCCGTCATCCACAACCGCACCTGGCGGCGGGATCCTGTAGGCATATCCACCGTTCATATGATCCAGCCGGTGTAGCTCGCGCTGACCTAAACGGTTTGAGAACTCGTTCCATGCAACATCAAGGGCTTCAGTCCGGTCACTCCTTCTTGGAAGATTCATCCAGTCCTGCTCTGGCACCCAGGCGCGTTCGGCCAATACAATGATGCGCGGCAGGGCCATGAACTCGACCCGTTCGGGCGTGCGGAACGTCTCCGACCAGAGTTGCGCCTGCAGGCCGAGGATGTTCTCCCGGCCCTGTTCCGTCAATTG
>SKWQ01000212.1 GCA_007128855.1 Balneolales bacterium | reverse complement strand
TGCCGGAACAGAAAGGGGAAGTCAGATTGGACGGGATGGAGAGGAAATGAGCCGTATAACCGACACGGATAAGTATAAAAGGAGCTCGCGACGGGCGGCGTGGATCGCGCTGGCGGCATTTGTGGCCGTGATGTCGACCATTGCCTGGAGTGCATTCCGGCTCCACGCCATCGATGCCGCCATAGCCGAACAGGAGGCCCTGGTCGGGCAGCGGCTGCAGACGGTCGCCGGACTGGAGGAGGAGGTAGCGCGGCTCACATATGCGCCCGAATTGCGTCCAAACGCCCATGCCGAGGAGATTCCGGACATCAGGGATCACATGGGCCGGCAAATGTACGATTTCATGCTGTGGGTGGACCGGGCGGCCTTTCGGGACAGGGAAATTGCGGAGGTGACCTGGATGTCGGATTCACGGATGCTGGGAGAGGTGACCTCGTCCGACCGCACCAACGGATTCGGCGTCACTTACCGCGGGACGGAGTGCCTGGATTCCGTGCGCGCTGCCCTGCGCTACAGCGACGGCTCCCAAGAGACCATGGATTTTGACATGTGCGCGGCCTTGAGGTGATTATTACCTCCCGAAAATCCAAAGACACGGCAGGTTGATCAGGACGTTTTCTGACGAAGACACTGCTATTTGATCAGGATGTTTTTCCTCACTTTACGAGCATGATCCGTCGGCTCAGGGTGACATGAGCGGTCTCGAGCCGGACGATATACACGCCGCTGGCGTACCGCGAGGCGTCCCAGCTGACCTGATGCCTTCCTGCCTGCAGGTCCCCGTCCGCCAGAGTGGCTACGTGCCTGCCAAGGACGTCGTGAATGGTCAGACGCACCATGCCTGGTTCGACAAGGTCGAATGACAGTGAGGTGACAGGGTTGAACGGATTCGGGTAGTTCTGATGCAACGCAACGGCTTCGGGAACGTTGGATCCGGTATGATCCGTGCGGGTTGGCACCAGGCTCCGGCCGGCGGCAAATCCCGAGAACCGTGTCGTCAAACCTGTCACGGTCTTCTCATCGGTGTCCACTGTGGATGGAAGCTCTTCCCAGGCCCCGTCTGCCTCATCGAAGCGCAGCAGGACCAGATCCTCCTCGGCAACGCCATCGGGAAGGTTGTCGGGATCGTAACTGACGGTGACCTCGACCGGTTCATTGAAGGTGGTGCCCGCCGGACCCAGATAGATCATCAGGCCTGCCAGGTCGGCCCCCTCCGGCACCTCGGAAAACGTGCCGACCTCGATATCGACATCCGAATCGAGGGCGCCTTCCGGAATCAGGACACTTGCCCCCGTCTCATCGTCAGTTACAACTCCGCCGCCGGAACCGACCGTCTCGGTACTGTTTACCTGCACCTGAAAAGCGCTCGGACGCCCGAGCTCATACAGATAGGCCGGACTTTGCGGATAGTTCAGGTCGGTCTGAACGGCCAGGAAGTTCAGGGACCCGTCCCCGTTGAAATCACCGATAGCCGAGCGGTTATGGCGGTTTATGGCAGCTACACGCGCACCCATGGGTATGCTGGTGTTCGGACTCTCGAAAAGGACATCCGGGACAATGGAAAGCGGATCCCTGCCAAAATGCAGCACGGCATTGGTGCTGCCGGGGGAACTGCCGATGATGAGCAGCTCGTCACGGCCATTGCCGGTCAGGTCCGGTATCCCTGCCATGAGCGCACGGCCCATACTGGCGACAAATTCACTTTGCGGGTTCACGGACATGATGTCTGCATGGAGCGGCAGCAGCTGGTCGGGTACCGGTACCTCATCCAGGAGATTGCGCTGGAAGAGATGAATGCCGGGTACACCTTCGCTTGAATTGGCTCTGACGTAATGGCCCATGGGCTTGGCAACGATGCCCCGGCTTCCGGTTCCCAGAAAGTCCCCTGTGGCGATTTCGCTCATCCCGAACATGTCCTGGTCATTGCCGCTGGATATGGATTCCAGGTCGGCGCGGAGCGTGATGTCCGGTTCGTCGAAATTGGTGTCGCCATCGCGTCCGAAATAGATGTGGATACGTCCGCCAAGCGAGAACGAACCAAATTCCTGCCAGTCGGCATTTATGCCTTCTGAGATGTTTGCAATCGCGAAATCATCGAAACCGTCGCCATTGATATCACCGAGACCCGCCAGTGTGCCCCCGATGCCAAAACCGATATCATCGGCCGTGAAGCTGAATTCCGCATCCGGCGGCTGGTTCAGGAAGGAGGGTCCCCCGGCATAGAGCAGGGCGGGCAGCGGACCGAGCACCGCATCCCTGATATTTCCCGAAGCCAGCAGCAGGTCGTCGTAGCCGGACTGGTTCACATCCCCGGCGTTGGCCATGGTGTTGATGGTGGCAAAGGTTCCCGAGGTGCCGGGATAGACCTCGAACTGTCCGAGCACCCTGTCCGGAACCGGGTTGGGCAGTCCGCCTCCCGTATGCAGCTCCAGGGCTGACTCAAACACAGAGGGTATCGCAAGATCCGGCACATCTGTGTACAAGATGAGGATATCCAGCCGTTCCGTATCCACAAAATGCCCGCTGACTATGTCGACGATCCTTCTTCCGGC